>JBDTAI010000343.1:0-7851 GCA_039924685.1 Ktedonobacterales bacterium | reverse complement strand
CAAACAGCGTATTCATTCGAGCGGTATCTGAACGTGCGCGCGGCGTATGGGCCGAGCTTCGCGCCGGATGGCAGCCGATTGAGCTTTCTGACTGTACACTGGGCGGGAGGAATGTACTCGCCGTATCCCGCTTGCAACCGCTTAACCTATGAGCTTCACGGAGTATCCCGCCATGCAACTCCCATCCGATGCGGCGCCAACGACAGGCGCGCTGGCTTCCACCGATGCAGAGACTACAGCCGCAGATCGCCGCGAGATACGCCTCTCGGTGCTGCTCGTCTGGGTGTTTTCCCTTGTCTGGCTGGTGATCCTGCTGGTGCTTTGCGCAGAGGAGGTGGCGACGCATGATCTGCGGCGGATCGTCGTCGCGCTGGTTGGTGTTGCGCTGTATCTGGCGATCTACATCTGGGCGACCTGGCGTGACGCGCGCAAGTTCGCGCTGGGCCTATCCCCTGCGCCGGGAGCGAATTGGCGCCTGTATCTGCCCATAGTTGCACTCGCAGTTGTGAATGCAGTCCTCATTCTCAACGGCGGCCAGGACTGGCTGGGCGCGATCATCTTCGCCGCCGTACTGGCGGCGCGGCGGCTGCCCATCCGGCAGACGCTTGGCGCCTTCGTCGCGCTCGATCTGCTGGTAGTAAGCGTCGGTGTAGCGGTTGGCGCCTCATGGGCGAGCATTGCCAGCATATTTGCGCTGTTGCCAGCGGCGGGCGTCTCGATTCTCTGTATCAGTTGGGCGTTCACCACCAGCCGTGAGTTGCGACGGGCGCGCCAGGAGTTAGCGCAATTCGCCGTCACCGAGGAGCGGCTGCGCATCGCGCGCGACCTGCACGATCTGCTGGGCCATACGCTCTCGCTGATTGCGCTGAAGAGCGAGCTTGCCGGGCGGCTGGCGCGAGTGGCGCCGGAGCGCGCCGAGGCGGAGATCACCGATGTCGAACGCACGGCGCGGGCGGCGTTGCAGGAGGTGCGCGAGGCGGTGGCGGGCTACCGGCAACCAACGCTGGCGAGCGAACTACGCGCGGCGCGTGAGATGCTGGCGGCGGCAGGCATTGCCTTCACCTATGAAGAAACCGACGCGGCGGGCGACGGCTCTCCATTGCCAGTCACGCTCGAAGCAGCGCTGGCCTGGGCGATGCGCGAGGGCGTCACCAACGTGATTCGCCACAGCCGGGCGCGTTCCTGCGCGATCCACCTCGACCGCCAGCCCGAACAAATTGTCGTCACCATCGCGGATGATGGGCGCGTCGCAACGGGCGACAACGGCGAGGTTAGCGTCCCTGGCAATGGTCTACGCGGTCTCACCGAACGTGTGACTGCGCTCGGTGGCGCATGCGAGAGTGGAACGACGGGCGCTGGCGGCTTCCATCTCGCCGTCACACTGCCCTTGCAAACAGGCGATAGTGCGAAGAACACCGCGCCCTCGCAGTTGCAAGCAGCCATGAGCGGCATTGTGGCATGATCGCAACTGGCATGGCAAAAAAAATACTCTATCGGTCTCCAGCCCGCGCAGGAGGGCTTCGTGGCCATTGGTCCAGAGGCGCGGCTTCAGCTGCTGGCTGGTCTGAGGACAGAGTGAAGGAGAACAAGAGATGATTCGGGTGCTGCTGGCGGAGGATCAGGCGATGGTGCGTGGCGCGCTGGCGGCGCTGCTCACCCTCGAGGCGGATATCGAGGTGGTGGCTGAGGTTACACGCGGCGATGAAGTAACGCCTGCCGCGCTCGAACACACGCCGGATGTGGCGCTGCTCGATATCGAGATGCCCGGCATGACAGGACTCGACGCCGCCGCCGAACTGCACAAACAACTGCCCACCTGCAAGGTATTGATCCTGACGACGTTTGGCCGACCGGGGTATCTGCGCCGCGCGATGGCGAGCGGTGTGGTGGGTTTTCTGGTGAAGGATGCGCCTTCCTCCCAGCTTGCTACCGCTATCCGCCGCGCCGTGGCTGGTGAGCGCGTGGTTGATCCCACGCTCGCGGCCACCGCCCTCAGCGCTGGTGAGAATCCGCTCACCAAGCGTGAACGTGAGGCGCTAGCGATGGCGGCGCGCGGCGCCAGCATCGCCGAGATCGCCGCCACGCTCTATCTCTCCGAAGGCGCCGTGCGCAACTACCTCTCGACGGCGATCCAGAAGCTCCACGCGCAGAACCGCGTGGAGGCGGCGCGCATCGCCGAGCAGAACGGCTGGCTGTGATTGTGCTACAGGACGCTCTACCCCTCCATTGCTTCTTCCCCTGAGGCTGCACGTACACAACATCTCCATAGTTGACCGGGCGGCATGACTGGCCTATGATGTTCCCACCACAAGATATTGGCGTCCGCTGAAGACACTATACATGCGCATCATCAGCATAGTAGCATGAGGAGAAAAGCATGACAGCGCAATCGGCGTCGCTGCTGACTCGCCCGGCGGTGGAGTTGGCGGAGTTGATTCGTTCCGGTGAGCTACACAGCCGCGAGCTGATCGAGGCGTCGCTGGCGCAGATCAGCGCACATCAAAACCTCAACGCCTTCACCTATGTGGATGCCGAGGGTGCGCTCGTCGCCGCCGATGCCATCGCACCGGGCGATCCGCGTCCTTTTGCTGGCGTGCCGATAGCGATCAAGGAACTGAATGCGGTCGCCGGACAGCCGTTCACGATGGGATCGCGGTTGTTCGGCGCCTTCCATGCCGACCACGACGCCTATGTCGTCCGGCGGCTCAGGGCGGCAGGCTTCGTGCTGGTGGGACGCTCCAACGCGCCTGAGTTTGGCATCACGCCGACCACGGAACCAACCCGCTTTGGCGCGACACGCAATCCATGGAATCCCGACCGCATATCCGGCGGCTCGTCGGGCGGAGCGGCGGCGGCTGTCGCGGCAGGCATGCTGCCGGTGGCGCATGGCAGCGATGGCGGTGGCTCGCTGCGTATTCCGGCGGCCTGTTGTGGGCTGGTCGGCCTCAAACCAAGTCGCGGGCGCATCTCGTCCGGCCCTGAGCTTGGCGATAACCTGTTGAGCACCAGCGGCGCCTTGACCCGCAGCGTGGCCGATAGCGCGGCGCTGCTGGATGTGATGGCGGGCTATGAGGTTGGCGATGCGACCTGGGCGGCGCCTTCATCAGCGCCCTTCGCCACCTTCGTGACACGCCCACCGGAGCGGCTGCGCATCGCCTTCACCACAGTCGCTCCATTGGGGACGCCTGTGGACCCAGTTTGCGTCGAGGCCGTCCAAAAGGCGGCGCAGATGCTCACCGCGCTCGGCCATATCGTCGAAGAGCGGACACCACCTGTCTGGCAGGCGCCTGGGCTTGAATCCGACTTCAATACACTCTATGCCGCCAGCGTTGCGTCGGGAGTGCGGGCGGGAGCGCAGGTTGCGCAGCGCCCGCCGCAGCCAGGGGATGTGGAGGCGCTGACGTGGTGGTTCTATGAGCAGGGCATGCGGCAAAGCGCGGCGGAGTTGCTCGAAGCGACAGCGCGCCTTGAAGGCTATGCGCGTGGGGTGATAGGCTTTTTCTCTACCTGTGACGTGCTGCTGACGCCTGCCCTGGCGCAGCGTCCGTTGGCCATCGGCGATCTGGACACCCGTGCCTCGGACCCCGCCGCGCAGTGGCAAAAGGCGGCGGCGTTCACCCCCTTCACGCCGATCTTCAACGTCACCGGCCAGCCTGCTATCTCCGTGCCGCTATTTCAGGGCGCCGATGGGCTGCCACTGGCCGTACAACTGGCCGGGCCACCGCTGGGCGAGGGACTGCTGCTGGCGCTCGCCGCGCAACTCGAAGCCGCTCACCCCTGGGTCGACCGTCGCCCACCCGTGCAATGAGGCGAAGAGCAGTCTCATTCGCCTGCCAGAAAGGGACGCAAATGGATACAAGCGGGCTTGTTGATTTCCCGCAGAGTGAAGCAGAGTACGCCGCCTGGGTAAAAGCGCATTCACCTGGCTACATCATCAATGCTCCTAGACAGGGCAAAGGCGACATGATGTGGCATCGGGCGGGATGTAGTTACATCGTGCCGTTTGGCGAACTACGCTACGTGGAAGGAGATCAACTCAAAGTCTGTTCAACACATGCAGGCGCGTTGGCAATATGGGCGAAACAGTGTCCCAATACACTGGAATATTGCCAGGAATGTTGCGTGGCAGTATCAAAGGCGCAACAGCAGGTGAGCTTCTGCCTTCGATAATCGCGCTAGCACACACGCGATGTCTAGGCGTCCATTTGCGCTGTTGATCTAGTCCCCACTAGCACTGGCGCCTCCGCCTGAGCGCCTGCAATGGTGAAGGGATGGGGTGAGCGCATCATCCGCGCCAGAATCAGCAGCGGAAAGAGCAGCCAAGGCAGGTTGGCCAGCAGCACCAGCGGGAAGTTGGGTGAGGGAGTCGCGCCTGCGAACTCCTCGCCCAGGATGATGATCACGTTGGTGAGCAGGGCGGTGGCGTAAATCGCGCTGGGCAGCCGTATCCACTCCTTGCCCTTGATGTAGGCATAGATCGCGACAACATAGAACGGGCCGAAGCCGAGGTTGTCAATCCAGATCGTCATCTTCCACCACACCGGGCGCGCGATCAGGTCGTGATCGAAGGTATATCCCCACCAGTGGATCGCGTCCACGGCGAAGCGCGGCGGCCAGAGCGGATAGGTGAAGTGGGCAGGGTTGGCGATCACCAACTGCTCGAGGTCCACCACATAGGTGATGAACAGCAGATTGACCAGGAAGAACGCGAGAATGGCAATATCTACAGGCCGTCGTCGCAACAGTATGGGCTGTCTGTTCATGTGCGCTATGCTCTCCCAAAGAGCGAAGCGTTGAGCCGCGCATAGACGTTACGCCGCCGCAATCCGTTCGCTTCGCCTCAGCATAGCATGCGCGCACAAGCGGTACGTCACAGCACTTTGGTGAGTTTGACGTTCTCCTCGCCATAGCCATGCTGCGCATAGAAGGCGCGGGCGTGGCTATTCGCAATGCCCGTTTCGAGAACGACGAACCTCGCGCCGTGTTCCCGCGCCCACGCCTCGGCGGCGGCCAGCAGCGCCGCGCCAACGCCCTGCCCTTCGGCCTGCGCGATCACGGCAAGCTCGCCCAGATAGGCTTGCGGCTCCCCTGTGAAGTGTATGCTGCGGCTGACCATGACGGCGCCAACGGGATCGCCACTATCAGGCGCAGTGGCTACCAGCGCAATCGCTTCTTTGCCCTGCTGCATAGCGGTGAGGTCGTCCAGCAGGAAACGGCGCATCGCCGCCTCCATCGCCGCCCCATCGAGCCATGCGGCGCGGCCAATGGTCAGTCGTGCGGCAAGCTGCCCAAGAAACGCGCGGTCGTCGTCAGTTGCGGGGCGAATATGCCAGGGATGAGCAGCGGACATGCGACACCTCCTTTGCACAGATCAGCGACAGCGACACACTGCTAGAGACAGTATAGGTCAAGCAGGCATTTTACTCGATGGGCATGAGAAATGCAAACTCATGGCTGTGGATTGCCCGATGCCTGCGTTGACATATCACTGACAGTAATTGGATTCCTTCTGAGCAATATCAAGCTCTTCATTGCAATTTCATGATGAGCAGGTATACCATAGCAGAGTGCGTTACCGACGATATGTGCCTTGCATGGCCTGTGCACGCGCCTTGCGTCGCGCTATCGCTCACTAGCAGGCGGCGTTGGGACGATGTTGGAATAGCGCTGGAGCTAGGCGGGAACCAGACTGAAACATGGAGGATTCATAACTCATGCGTTGCGTGGTGTGGCTTCGTCAATCTAGTGCAAAGCCTCTTGTAACCTTGCTTGCGCGAATACGCGCCCATCGGTGGGAATGTGTCGCGCTCACACTTATCACTGCTCTCAGCGCGTTCCTGAATGTGTACCGTCTCACAGTGAATGGTCTTGGCAACGTCTATTATTCGACCGCCGTAAGAAGCATGTCACTGAACTGGCATAACTGGTTCTACGCCTCCTTCGATCCGGGCGGATTCGTGAGTGTGGACAAGCCGCCGCTGGCCTTGTGGATTCAGGTGGCGAGCGTCAAGCTGCTGGGATATAGCAGTTTCAGCCTGCTGCTGCCCGAAGCCATTGTTGGAACGTGTACGGTCGTGCTGCTGTGGCGCCTGGCGCGCATCACCTTCGGCCCAGTCGCCGCGCTGCTGGCCGCGCTGGCCCTCGCGCTCATGCCGATCAGTGTTGTCGTGAACCGCGATAACATCCTGGATAGCTTCCTCGTGTTCACCGTCCTGCTGGCTGCTCTCGCTTGCTTGCGCGCGGTGCGACAGGGCGGCTCACTCACCTGGCTGCTGGTGTGCGCTGTGGCGCTTGGCTTGGGATTCAACATCAAGATGCTGGAGGCGTATCTGGCGCTGCCTGCGCTGGCGGCGCTCTACTTCTTGTGCGCGCCCCGGCGTTTGCGTGTGCGTGTGGCGCATGTGCTGGCCGCCGGTCTGGTATTGCTCGTCGTCTCGTTCTCCTGGGCGGTTGCGGTGGATCTTACTCCCGCCGCGCAACGTCCGTATGTCGGCTCCAGCCATACCAACTCGGTGATCGAGCTGGCGCTTGGCTACAACGGCATGGAGCGCCTGTTGGGAAGGCCGGTTCTCCTCGCTCTACCATCGCTGCCATCGCTACCATCGCTGCCATCGCTGCCATCGCTGCCCATCGTGCCGTTTGTGATGCCGTTTGCGTCGCAGGTCACCGGTTCAGCGCAGCCACTGCTCGCCGATGAAAACGAGCCAGAGCGCGCGTCAGTTGAATCAGGCGAGGCTGATGCGCCAGTAACATACGCCGCCACGTCCAACCTATCACGTTCGACATGCGCCAGCGCGCCCAAGCGCTGCCCGGCCCCATCTACCCAATCTCAACAGGCTGATCCAGGCGTGAATGGCTGGCCGGGGCCGTTTCGTCTTTTTCAGCAACAGCTTGGCCCGCAGGTAAGCTGGTTGTTGCTGATTGCACTCCTCGGACTCTTCGCGTATGAACCTGCCGATGGGCATGCAATTGGGCGTTCAGCCCGCAAGGGACAACAGCGACCCGGCTCGCCGAAGATGTGGATGCGCCGCCCGCGCCTTGCCGCCGTGGTGAGCCAGCGCAAGCAGGGCTATATACTGTGGGGAACATGGTTCTTCACACTCGGCCTCTTTTTCAGCGTCGCCATCTTCTTCAATGTCTATTACCTGGTGGCGCTGGCCCCCGCTATTTGCATACTCGCAGGCGTCGGCGCGGTCCGTCTCTGGCGCGCCTATCGCCAGGCACATTGGTCAGGGTGGCTGCTGCCGGTTGCAGTACTCGCAACCGGCGCCGAACAAGCGTATCTGTTGGCCGCCGCGCCGAACTGGCTGCCCTGGCTGCGCACAGCGTTACTTGTGCTGATTGTTCTTGGCGCCGCTCTGCTGAGTGGCTTGCGTGTGGCGCAGTTGCGACGTAGTACAGTTGTGTCATCAGCGTCAGCGGCGCAAGAGCGAACAGGCAAGGAAGTGACGAAGAGCCACCGCTTACGTTCATTGCGCGCGGCTCGTCAAACGGCGCCAACGGTGTATCCAGGGCAGCCGATGATACTCACTGCGACACGTTCAAGCGTAGCGCGAACGTCCAATGCGGCGCTCTCCCTGCGCCTGCGGGATCTGTTGAGCGCAGGCTGCCTTATTGCGTTACTGGTCGCCCCGACCCTGTGGACGCTCTCCTCATTGACACCAGGCAACGCTGGTGATTTCCCGCTTTCCGGCCCGCTGCGCGCGCGTATGGAACCGCCACAAGTTGCGCCAGACGGCACCCTGGTGGGGTATCTGAGCGGCCACCGCAGCGGCGTATTCTTTCTGGTGGCGACGCTCGACGCGCATACCTCGGCGCCGATCATCCTGGCCACTAATGCGCCTGTGATGA
>JBDTAI010000342.1:0-3491 GCA_039924685.1 Ktedonobacterales bacterium | reverse complement strand
GGCTTGAATTCGAGGCGGGCATGCTGGCGCGATACCTTCGGATCACCAGCCGTCGCGATGTCGTTTGCGGCGTCACGGCCAATCGTCACCACTGTCTTTTCCAGCGAGAAGGTCCGCCCCTGGAGTGGTCCGCTCAGAAACCTGATGGATGCGGAGGTTGGAGAGTCTACCGGAAGCATATGCCTGCTCCTGTATGACCATCAGAAGAAATCATTGAACGAAGAAAGTGAGGTTGAGGCAGTTCTGCGAATGCGGTGTCTCTATTATGGGGAGGCGACCCGATTGTTGTCAACCATGGCGCCGTTTCTCGCAGGGCCTTTCAATTGTAGACCGGCCGGTAGACTGGCGGGCATGAAACGCGACGAAATCGGACGCATCCTGCTGGAGGCGTTCGCGCGGGCGCCACATCCGCGCGCAGGGCGTATAGGCGGCGTCATCCATTGCCCGCTATTCTCCACTGGCGACAGTGGCGATGTTGTCTGGGCGCGCAGGTTGTACGCCATCGGCGCAATGGAGCCGGGTCCAACCGCCGTAGGTAGTCGGGGCGCTGGGTTTCACCCGCTGGCGTCTGCCAGCGGTGGCTACGCTGCGGTACACGTTCAAGGCGCTGGACGTGGACGTGTTCGAGCAGGCGCTGCAGCAGTGGGCCGTTGCGGTAACAGCAGGCGCCGAGGACGGCACGAGCCGGGCCGTTGCGGCGCTGCCCTCCCTTATGTCCGTGAGGTCACGCTGGGCGAAGACGCGAGCATCGTCCGCAGCAGCGCACCACGCGTGATGGCCGCGTTGCGCAACACCGTGCTGACGCTCCTGCACCAACGCCGTGTCGCCAATATCGCCGCCGCGCTGCGTCACTCTACCTGGCGTCTCGTGATATATGTCCTCCGCCTGCTCGGCATCCGCCTCACTTGACAATTGAAAGGCCCTGCCGTTTCTCGTGGTCTCAGGTGTTTCAGCAGTATAGATGTTCTGACAAACCAGCCAAGCGCAGACGGAGGGGGGCCAAGCCACTGAGAACTGCAAAATAATGCACGCCTCTGACGCGAACGGGGGAGATCGTCGCGCCAGAGGTGGAAGAGCAGAAGAGGCGACCTGCGGGAGATACCGAAAGGAGCGGTTCACCAGCAACGACCAGCAGGAGCAACCCCGCTATCCGTAGTGGCGAGGGCATGAAAGGGCGCCTCTTGCGCTGATCTACCCCCGTTCGAGATGGATGGATGATCGGCACACAGACGAGTTCCCTGTGTATCGTCACTTCTGTTTTATTAGTTTTATGTATTTCAGAACATTCAGTATTGACTAAAACTTCTGCATGCGCTATGCTTGTGTGCGGTGAGTGAGTGATGGCGATATGTGAGCATACAGGCGAAGAAGGCGAAGGCGGTGAAACTATGGCTGATCTCAAGGCATTGAGCGCGGGTGTGCGTGAGTTCATAGACCAGATGGGCCTCTATTTCGAGGGGTTCGATATATCACGCAGCGCCGGACGCATCATGGGCTTGCTGATGGTGACTGATCACCCGCTCTCGCTCGACGAGATCGCTTCGGCGCTCCAGGTCTCGCGCGCCTCCGTCTCCACCAATGCGCGCCTGCTGGCTTCGGCCGGGCTGGCGCAGCCGGCGAGCATGCCGGGCGACCGGCGCGACTTCTACCGCTACTCGCCGCACACCTGGGAGCGGCGCATTCTGGCAGGCATCGCTTCGTCTCGCATGGCCCAGCGCATCGCCGAACATGGGCTGGCCGCCATCGAGCCGAATAGCGCAGTTGCTCGCGCCAACCTCGACGAGATGCGCGACTTCTGTGAGTTCTATATCAGAGAGGGCGAATACATGCTGGAACGCTGGCGGGCGCACAAACACGAGAAACACGAGAAGCGCCGCGCCACGCAAACAGAAACGCCGATCACACCGTCCACACCATCCACAGCACCATCCACAGCACCATCCACCGGAGACTGAAGCGGCGTCTTTCGCATCACCACTACCACCATACAATCGCGTGTCTGGGGGGAAAGCGCGACGGCTCAATGACCCGTCGCCCACAAGTGACACCCGCAAGGGACAGAGGAGCATCCTCTATGGCTGGCATAACACCATCCACATCTACTGCATCTACTACTGCATCCGCCACACAGCAACCGATTATTGTTGCGCGCAGTCTCACCAAGAGCTACGGCGCCAGTCGCGGAATCACCAAGGTCTCGTTCGAGATCGCCGAGGGTGAGGTCTTTGGCTTCCTCGGTCCCAATGGCGCGGGCAAGACGACCACCATCCGCGTATTCATGGGCATGCTGCGGCCAACCTCCGGCGCGGCCAGCATTGGCGGGCTGGATTGCTGGTCGCAGTCCACCGAGGTCAAGCGGCTGGTGGGCTATCTGCCGGGGGAGTTCTCTTTCGATCCACGGCTCACCGGCGCGCAGATACTCGAATATCTAGGCAACCTGCGCGGCGGCGTGGACCGCGCCTACCGTGATCAACTGATTGCGCGGCTGGAACTCGATCCCAGCAAGCGCTTCCGCGACTATTCACGCGGCAACAAGCAGAAAGTCGGGCTGGCGCAGGCGTTCATGGGACGGCCACGACTATTGATCCTCGATGAGCCAACCAGCGGGCTTGATCCCCTCAATCAGCAGGAGTTCTACAAGCTGGTGCGCGAGGTGCGCAACGAGGGGCGCACAGTCTTTCTCTCCTCGCACATTCTGCCGGAGGTGGAACATACCTGCGACCGCGTGGGCATCATCCGTGAGGGCGAGTTGGTGAAGGTGGATCAGGTCGCCAACCTCAAAGACCTGCGCCAGCATGCGTTCGATATCCGCTTTGCCAGCGAAGCTTCGCCTGCATGGTTTGCCAGTTTGCCGGGCGTCATCTCGGCTGAACCTGATGGGCCAGAGGGCGTGCATGTGATCGCCAGTGGGCCGCTCGCGCCGATCCTGAAAGTCGCCGCCGACCACAACGCGGTCAACATCGTCACCCATGAGCCAAGCCTCGAAGACATCTTCCTGCGCTTCTATACCCCTGACGCCAGCCGTTCGGCGGCCAATGAACAGGCGAGCACACCCGCAGTTGTGACGCGCTAGTCGGGATGGGAGAATAGAGGAGGCATCCTATGTTGTCTTTGGCATTACGCTCCATCTGGAGCAAGACCCTGCGCGACTATCGCATACCCATTCTGGCGTGGGGCATCGGCATGGCGCTACTGCTTGTGGCGCAGATCACGACGATTCAATCGCTGATCAACACACCGGCTGCCCGCGAAAGCGTCGCGCAGCTCGCAAACAGTTTCCGCTTCTTTGGCGAGCCGGTCGCCATCGCCACGCCGCTTGGCTATGCCACCTGGAAGTCGATGGGCGTCGTTCCAGTGCTGCTGGGTATCTGGGCCGTGCTGGCGGGCGCAAGCCTGATCCGTGGTGAGGAGGAACGCGGCGCGCTCGATCTGCTGCTGGCTGAGCCGGAGTCGCGTGCGCGTATCCTGACTGAGAAGATCGCGGCGCTGGC
>JBDTAI010000341.1:0-3870 GCA_039924685.1 Ktedonobacterales bacterium | reverse complement strand
CCGAGGCGGCGGCGCTGGCGCGTCCGTGGAGCGAGGCGGGCGCGACCTGGTGGCTGGAATCCATGTGGTCGTCGCGCCGCAGCCGTGAGGGCGCCACTGATGAGGTTCGTTGGGTACTCAATCGCATTCGTCAGGGTCCGCCACGTGGGTAGCTAGCCTGGTCAAGCGCTGGGCGGCAAGAGCGGCGCGGTCGGCCCACCAGCGCGCCCGCGCCTCGGCTCGTCGTCGCAACGCTGGCGACTTGGCGTCAGACACCGTGCGTCCGAAGACCTCGCCGCCGGTGATGGTCGTGCGCAGATAGGCGGCGTCGGCCAATGCCCGCCAGAGAGTGGGCCCCAACCGGATGTTGCGCCTCGCCAGCCGGCGGGTGAGTGATGCGCGATACGCCGCCAGCAGCCGCCGCGGATCAAGTGTCGGCGCCTCGCTGCATACCCAAAGCGCGTCATAGGTTGCAGGACCGATGGTAGCGAGCGCCCAGTCAATCAGGAGCAGCGCCGCGCCACGTTGCGGCCAGCGCCTTGTGGCGGGCAAGAACCCCATATTCGGCCCCCACACGTCGCCATGCAGCAGCGTTTGCGGCAGCCGGTTGATCGCCGCCAGCACCGGCTCGGGATCGTGTAACACACCGCGCAATATCTCCGCCGCTTCAGGTGCGGCCAGCGTGAAGAACGCCTGCCAACCCGCATCGGCGAGTGGCAGATAAGGGTGCAGATCGCCCTGCGCCAGCCGCGCATGGATGTCGTCAGGCGCAAACATCAGCAGCGCGGTCTGTGGTGTGACCAGCCCCAGCGCAGGATCAGCCAGCCGGGGATCGTTCCAGAAGCGCGCATGCAGTTCGGCCAGCCGATCAAAGAGGAAGAGCATGTCGGCTGGCAGGCGTCCAGACGGCGCTCGATAGGGGGTGGGCAGCAAGCGGCTACGCAGATCGCGCATCAGCAGCGCCGCATGTGGTACGCCGATCACTCCATCAGTATCTGTATCCTCGCTGGCATCTTCAGCTTCGGCCCAGGCCAGCGCGCCCGTCTGGATGCGCCGTGGCACGTCTGCTAGCAGCCCAGTCGAGAGCAGTCGCACTTCACGCGCCTGCACATCGCCCGACACCTCGGCTAGCCAGCCGACGCCTGGCGGGATCAGTTTCACTATGCGCATCACCGTCGCCGCTGCGCCCTGCCCATGCGCCGCAGCAGGCTCGCGCAGCCACAATCGCAGCACCTGCGCGGCGGAGAGTCCCCCATGCACCGTCTCCACCCGCGCGACCGTTTCGGGCGCAATGCCTAGCCGCTTCAATGCCTTGGTCAGTTCAGGCGCGAGAAACACCGCGCTATCCAGTCGCATCACCGCCATCCGTTTCTGAGAGTTTGCAAAGACTTTATCATTCTAGCTTCCCAAGTGAACGCACATCGGGTATGCTATCCGCGAGAAGCTGATCGGCAAGAGCATAGCTGCGGGCATTGAAAGTCAGAGTACAATGGGCATACGGGCATTGGAAGGCGTCACAGGGCGCACAGCGCGAGCCGGGCAAGCAGAGCAGCGCGATCAGGCGTCGGTGGGCGTGTTGCACGGGCTGTGGCGCAAGTTTGACCGCGACTGGGGCTGGAACCTTGCGCGACTGCTCGCGTTCACGATCCTCGCTGGCCTATTCGCCGTTGCCGGACTGGAATTGCTGCTGCTGGCGCTGGCCTTGCGGCTGGGCGGCCCGCAGATGGAGCAGAGCGTGACGGCGCATGTGATCCACCTGCTGCCCGACCGTGTCTCGGCCACCGCCGTTGCCGACTTCACCCGCAGTCTGCGCACGGCGCCAGTGTGGCTGTTGCTGCTGGGTCTGCCCGTCGCGCTGTGGTATAGTTCGCGCTTCTTTGTGGTGCTTGAAAGCGTGCTATGTGTGATCTTCCGGCGCACGCGCCGCCGCTTTCTTGCCCAGAACCGCGTCGCCTTCCTGATGTTGTTGTTGCTGGGCGCGCTCTTCCCGATCATCGTCTTCTCGGCCACCCTGGCGCCGCATCTCGACCTCGACCCGCTGCCAACCTATGCGCATGTAACACGCCTGAGCGATAATCCCTATTGGGCGATGGCTGGCCTGCTGGCTGGCATGGGCGCTAACTTCCTGCTGCTCTTCATCGCCTTCACGCGCTTGACGCCTGGGCGTATCGCGGCGCGTGCCGCGTGGCCGGGGGCGCTGCTGGGCGCCGCGCTGGCGCAGGGCTACCTGTTGATCTTCCCGCTCTACGCCCACTACATCCTGCAACCCGATCACTTCGGCACGGTGGCGGGCTTCGCCTTCGTGGCGCTGACGTTCTTCTACGCCTATGGTATCTTCATCGTCGTCGGCGCTGAGGTGGCGGCCTGGCGCACGGGCTATTCCGCAGGCGCGGGCGATGTGACTGAACTGCTGGCGGCCTCGGCGCAAGCCGCCACGCCCACGGCGTCCACGTTGCTACCCATCCCCAGCCGCAAACTCTTCCCTGCGACATCGCAATCGTCACGCTGGCGCATTTTCTCGATCCCCGCCACCCCTGCCGCCAGCCAGCCACACGATCCCCAGCACGATGCGCAGGGCGATGCGGCGCCGCTGACGCCGCACTCCTGACACGCCCAACGCAGTTTTCCCCTACTCCACGCCGATGTCCCATGCCTGTTCCAGGTCTTCGCGGGAATAGGCCTTGAAGGCCATCATCGTCTGGGTATGGGTGATGGTATCGAGCGTCACCATACGCTCTGTCACGGCGGTCGCCAGGTCGTCATACTGCGCCAGCCGCAGCACGGCCACCAGGTCATATTCCCCTGTGACGGAGTAGACCTCCGCCACGCCAGGGATCGCCAGCAGCGCCTGCGCCGTCTCGTTGACAGTTCCGCGCCGAACGTTGAACAGCACCAGCGCCGTAATCATGGCGATCCTCCTTTGTGTATATGGGTGTCATTGTCCACCCCACAGGCCATGCAGACGGGATCGGAGGGCCGACACTACGATCCCGACTTCAGGCGCGGATATATTCGCCCGCCGGACCACGCCACGCGCCCCTACAGAGATCGTCGTCGCGTGCGCCAGACATTCATATCCGGCCATCCCGCAGTTTACGCCGTCTGCACAAGCGCGTTCGCCTGGTCGCGCAGTTCGCGGCGCAGCACCTTGCCGGTGTTGTTCTTGGGCAGTTCGTCGCGGAAGGTGACACGGCGTGGACACTTGAAGACGGCGATGCGTTCGCGGCAGAAGTCAATCAACTCCTGCTCGGTGGCCGTCTGGTCCTTTTTCAGCACGACGAAGGCCATCACCGACTCGCCCTGATAAGGGTCGGGATACTGCACCACGGCGGCGTCGGCCACGGAGGGATGCTGGAACAGTGTCTCTTCCACCTCACGCGGATAGACATTGTAGCCCGACACCACGATCATGTCCTTCTTCCTGTCAACGATGGTGAAGTAGCCGTCGTCGTCGCGGGTGGCGAGGTCGCCGGTATACAGCCAGCCGTCGCGCAGCGCCTCGGCGGTGGCTTCCGGCTGATGCCAGTAGCCCTGCATGATGTTGGGGCCGCGCGCGATCAGTTCGCCAAGCTGGCCGTTGGGAAGCTCATTGCCGTTTTCGTCAACGATCTTCACCTCCTCGCCAGGGATCGGCGGCCCGACCGTGCCGGGCTTGGTCATGGGGCCAGCGGCATTGGTGGTGATGACCGGCGACGCCTCGGTGAGACCGTAGCCCTCCGTGACCGGCGTATGCGCGAGCTGCTCGAAGAGACTCATGATGGTGACGGGCAGCGCGGCGGCGCCAGAGGAGATATACCTCACACTGCTCATATCGTAGTCGCGCAGCGTAGGCGCCTGCGCCCAGGCGACAAACATCGGCGGCGCGGCGGCCAACACTGTGGCGTGGTGTTT
>JBDTAI010000340.1:0-4132 GCA_039924685.1 Ktedonobacterales bacterium | reverse complement strand
CACCACGAAAAGCCGCTGGAGAGCAGTGCTCCCAGCGGCTTTTCTCTGCTGTCAAGATCGTGGCTCAGACGACCTTAATGGCGAAAGTAGCGAAGGCGCTCAGGCTGTCCACGTCTGTATTGGAAGTCGTGACTACCAAAAGTTTGCATCCATCGCTATTTCGTGTAGTACCACGCGGTCTACGCGATGTCAATCCTCTCTGGCATCCCAAGGGTATTCAGCAGCGCCAACATACCAGACATGGCAGCGTTGAACCCTGCCCACACCGCCTTCTGCGCATGGCAACGCTCGGCCAGGCGCCGGAAGGAGACGCCAAATGAGTATACTGAACGCCAACCGTGCGTCTTCGTGTGGTGGCGAACCAGCAAGGCGTATCAGCGCCGCCGATCTCGATACGGTCAAACGGAACGCGCCGATTGCCGAGGTCGCCGCACGCTATGGGCTGCGCCTGACCCGCTCTGGGCCACGCTTCGTCAGCCTCTGCCCGTTCCATGAGGAGACCCGCCCCAGTTTCACGCTCTTTCCCGACGCGAACCGCTTCTGGTGCTTCGGCTGCCATCAGGGCGGCGACGTGATCGAACTGGTGCGCCTGCTCGAAGGGGTGAGCTTCCGCGAGGCGCTCACCCGCTTACATGGCAGCATGCCATTGTCTCGCCCACACGGCCCAGAACGACATGCGCCTGAGTCAGTTGACCGCCTCGTCAGTGTGCCGTCTGAACGTCGCCCCGACCAACGCGCCAACCAGTTGGATGAGCGGGTAGCGCACCGCCGCATGCTGCTCACGCGCCAGTCGCCTGTTGGGTGCCAGGTGCTCGAAGTCGCCACCGCGTGGTATGAATTGCAACTGACCGGGTCACTGACGGCCCAACACTACCTCCGCCATCGGGGTCTTTCCGCTGAAGTTGCTCACCGCCGTCGTTTGGGCTACTGCTCCGGCGAGGGGTTGGTGGAGGCGCTGCAACGGGCGCGTATTCCCCTCCAGGTCGCCTGGGATGTGGGGTTGTTTGTCGGTCACGCGCATCAGGCGCATCAGGCGAATCAGGCGAATCAGGCGAATCAACGGAGGCGCTCTGGATCACAGGGATACGCCACGCCCCCAATCCACGAGCGCTTCGCGGGGCGCATCACGCTGCCCGAAGTTCGTGACGGCCAGGTAATCTGGATGACCGGACGGTTAGTGGACGATGCGGTGGATGCGCCCCGCTATCTCCACCTGCCCGGTCCACGTCCGCTCTATGGCGTCGAACGGATTGCCGGAGCCGCCAGCATCGTCGGCGTCGAGGGCTACTTCGATGCGCTGACGCTGGACGAGTGGGGTATTCCCGCCTTCGCGGTCGGCGGCACGGCATTGCCTCCAGGCACGGAGGATGCGCTGGCGGACGCGCAGATCATCTACCTCGCTTTCGACGCCGACCCACCAGGGCAGGCGGGGGCGCAATCCGTCGCGCAGGTCCTGGGACGAGCGCGCACACGCTGCGTCACCTTGCCATCGGGCGTCAAAGATGTGAACGAGCTGGGGCAGCGCCCGGATGGCAAAGCGACCTTCCTGGCCAGCCTCCGCCATGCCCATCCCCAGCGGTGGTCAGCAGGTGTGTCGCAGCCGCCACAGGAACTGCCCGCTTCGCCCGCTCTGCCCAGTGCGCAAGGGCAGGTGCCTCCACCGACACCCGATACGCTCCCTGCCCTGTCACCGACACACACCAGCGGCGCTCCGTCGCGCATCCGACCAGCGCTGATTCACGACTTGGTGGGCGCGCGAACCTCCTCCGAAACTGCTTACACGCCAAAGCGCCCGGAGCGTTATGCGCCACAGCGCCGTGAGCGCACCGACCACGGTGACGCTAGCCAGCGTCAGGAGGTGGCGTGATGGATCGTCCCGTCGAAGGCGCCTCCCAGGTACTGGATGTCCACGCGGCTCATGGCGACACAGAACATGCGCCCATCACACCCATCGTGGACATTGGCGCAGCGCGCCCCGTTCCACACATCCCAGGGCCAGCGGGCGCCGCTCACATCGCTCAGTACAACTTGTACTCGGCGGTACCGCAGCCACAGCCACCGGAGACACCGCCTGGCTATCGGTGGCGCGTTGTCTCCGCCGAACATCGGCGCACGCACGGGCGCCGCCGCCTTGCCGTGCTTGAACGGATACCGTTGGGTGGCGCGCCACTCCCTGATCCGCCGGTTCCGCCAGCGGCAGCAGAGCCATCTCGTCGTCGGAAGCCAGTGGAGCAGAGCGGGCCACTCGGGACGCGCTTGCCACTCCCTTTCCCCTCCGTCCGTGTGGCGTAGCAACGATGACAGTCCCCTTTCCTACTGCAGGGGGATGCGTAGGCTCCTCACAGCCACAGCCCCCTCACGACCAATCAGTCAAGGCGCTCTACGGCTACGAGAGAGCGCCACCTGACGATATGACGATTTCATGCCTACGCCCGTGCGCAGTACGCGCCGCAGTCTTCACCGGCTGCTGGCACTGCCTGCGCATGGGCGTTCTCGTTCCCGTTGCACTGTGAGCAGTGCAGAATCCAAAGGAGCCTATCCATGTCGAAACGTAAGAACGTACACCAGCAGCCAGAGCAGCAACCGACTGTGCCTCCGAACACGCCAAAGACGCTTGCTGATAGCGCCGCATCACCTGAGGGGAGCGCCTCACCAGTGCATCCAGCCACCATCGCTGGCGCGTCGGCCACCCACCATATCCTGTTTGGCGCGGTCGAAGATGTCCTCGCAGACCTGCATGAGCAAGGCGCGCCGGATGGGAATATCGTGCGCGTCGAACGCCTCGTGCGAAACCGTCAGCACACGATGGGCGGGGTGGCGACGCAGGGCGTCCTGATTACCGCTCGGCGCAATGACGAGGTGCTGTCCGCCTGGGTCGTCGTGGGGCGATTGTCCCTGGATCCGCGGGGGCAACCACTAGATCATGAACGCGCGCGGGCGAGCGCCGAGCGCCACCGCGAGGCCCAACGGGTGATCGGCGCGCAGGTCGCCGACGCCGGATTCGCCGTCCGCACGGGCCTCTATCTGTTGCCCGATGCGGGATATGGCTTTGCCGCCACCAGCGCCTCACTTGAGACGCTCGATACCCTTGGTGCACTTGCGGCATGGGCTGTTCCCGATGAGAACGCTCCAGAAACGACCGCTCCTGCACGCGAAGCGGCCACACCGACAGAGGAGCTAGAGGGAGATGCCAAGCATGCCTAGCTTGCACGCACACAGCTCCACACAAACACCTGGGAGTGGTCCGATCATGGCGGAAGGCGCTACTCTGCCGCGTTTGCGTGCAGCGGGTTTCGAGGCGCGGGTCAACGCCTACGTCGTCGGGCGCACGGAGCGGATGCAGCGCCAAGCCCCAGCCACTTCCAATAACCAGCTCGCCAACACGGGAGCGCCACCCCAGACAACCCCACCTGTTACAACACTGTCACCTGGCTGCGCGAACGGCGTGACCGACCTGTGGTATCTCTCGCTCGTCGCGCCACGCGGGCAGGGAACCACGCTACGTGCGCTGTGGGCCAATCTCGTCAGCAACCGTGACCGCAGTGTCTGGCTGGAAGGCGTGGGCGGTGTCGCGCTGGGTCAGCACCGCCTAGACCTGACCGCCCTCGGCTATCCGATCCACTGGACCTACCGGCAGGCGGTTATCCCACCCAGCCGTGATGTGCAAAGTGTGCTGGAGGCCGATACGCTCACCGGGTATGACCCGCTGCTGGCGCCGCCCACCACATCCCGTCGACAGCGCACGTCCACCCCATCTGCCCATCGGCGACGCACGGCTGCCGCGTCGGATCGCGCCGAGCAGGGCGCCATGACGCTCTCCTCACACGGCGACCAGGGGAGTAGTGGCGCCGGTGGCAGTGACAGCGCAGCGGAAGCAGTGGCGCGTGAGGCGCGACCGCTCTTTCTGCTGCTCGCGCGCAGGAATGACCAGAGCGATGAGGCATGTAGCGCGGGTGACATGGAGGGCGTCAACGCATCTCCATACGCACCATCCGCAGCCAACGGCGCTCAGGAGGAGCGTGCGCCGGATCATGCCTGGCTGGCACGACTGCACCTACGCTTTCTGGCGACGCGCATTGCCTGGCTGCCCTACTATCCGCGCTGGGCGGACTACCTCTGGCAGCGGGCACTC
>JBDTAI010000339.1:0-6812 GCA_039924685.1 Ktedonobacterales bacterium | reverse complement strand
TCTCGCCTGAACGGCTGCTCGAAGATCACCTGCTGACACGCGCCGACCTGACAGAACACCCCCACTTTCCGGTCCACACTGTAGACTACGGCGCCGTCGTCCCCTGGAAGATGGGGATACTGCGCGCATCATACGCCCGTTTCACATCACATGCCCACGCCACGCTGCACGACGAGTTCGAAACCTTCTGCGCGGCGCAGCACGACTGGCTCGACGACTTCACGCTCTTCATGGCGCTCAAGGCGACGCACGATCAGATATCCTGGGTAGATTGGCCCGAACGTTACGCCCGCCGCGATCCCCAGGCGCTTGCCGAGGCGCGACGCGGCCTTGCCAGCGAGATCGCCTTTCAACGCTATGCCCAGTTCCTCTTTTTTCGCCAGTGGCGGGCAGTGCGGACCGAGGCGCAGGCGCGCAGCATCCGCATCATCGGCGATCTGGCGATCTTTGTCGCGCATGATAGCGCCGATGTCTGGGCGCATTCCGATCTGTTCTACCTCGACGAGCACGGTCAGCCCACCGCTGTCGCCGGTGTGCCGCCCGACTATTTCAGCCCGACGGGGCAGCGCTGGGGTAATCCGCTCTATCGCTGGAAGCGGCTGGCGACGATGAACTACGCCTGGTGGGTGGCGCGAGTGCGGCGCGCACTGGAGCTTGAAGACATCATCCGGCTCGATCACTTCCGGGGCTTCCATGCCTACTGGAAGGTTCCCGCCAGTTCGCCCACTGCTGCCGAGGGACGTTGGGTGGCCGGGCCGGGCGCCGATCTCTTCGCCGCGATCCGCGCCGAACTAGGCGATGCGCCGCTCATCGCTGAGGATTTGGGCGTCATCACACCAGGCGTGCGGGCGTTGCAGCGCAGACTCGACTTCCCTGGCATGCGTGTCTTGCAGTTCGCCTTCGGTGGTGACGCAGGCAACCGCGACCTGCCGCATAACTACACCCGCAATGCCGTGGTGTATACCGGCACCCACGACAACGACACCACCCGTGGCTGGTTCGAGAGCCGCGAGGGCGCCGAGCGGCGCTACATCCTTGGGTATCTCCAGTGTGAGCCGGATCAGGTGGTGGCGGCGCTGATCCGCGTCGCGCAGGCGTCGGTAGCGACGATGGCGCTGATCCCCATGCAGGATGTACTCAACCTGGGGACCGAAGCGCGCATGAACTATCCATCGCGACCCGACGGCAACTGGGCCTGGCGCTTCACAGCCGACGATCTGCGCGACGATCTGGCGGCTCAATTGAAAGCACTGGCGACACTCTACGGGCGGTAGGTTGTTGCAAGGTGTGAAGGGTATTGCCGCTCTAGCGGGCGTTTATAACATGACGGTAGGCAGGCGATGTGGCGTGCGACCGGTGGCAGGTGGGCGTTCAACAGACGCCTGTTCAGGAGGGTGGACTATGGCAGTCCGGCTGGCATGTGGTCATGAGGTGGCCGACGAGCATCAGACACACTATTGCGCGTATCTGCGGCTGGATGAACTGCTGCATCTTCAGCCTGCCGGTGATGCGCTGGCGCATCCCGACGAACGCTACTTCATCACCATTCATCAGGTGTTCGAGCTATGGTTTGCGCAGGCGATCTTCGACCTGCGCCGCCTCGTCACTGCGATGGATGCTGACAATGTGGGGCTGGCGACCTGGCTGGCGCAACGGGTGGCGCGCATCACCGGCCTCTTCACACCGACCATCGAACTACTGGCGATGCTGGCTCCGGGCGACTTCTTCGCCTTCCGTGCGCACCTGGAGCCTGCCAGTGGCTCCGAGAGCGAGCAGTTCCGCGAGATCGAGTTTCTGGCCGGGCTGCGCGATCCAGCGTATCGCCGCATGCTGGAGGCGCCGCTTGGCGATCAGCCCGGCGGCACTGTGGTGGCGCTCTGGACGGAGCGGCTCCAGGCGGCGTGGGATGCGCGTTCCGTCAACGACGCGCTGAGCGATCTGCTGGCGCGGCGGGGGATCGCGGCGCGCGATCTCTATACCACGGCGGCGCCCCAGCCCAATCCCCACGTTGATGTGTTTCTGCTGGCCGAGGCGCTACTCGACTTCGACGAGCAGTTCACCGTCTGGCGCGTAGCCCATGCCCGCACGGCGGAACGCGCCATCAGCGCCGAGACGCACGGCACTGGCCACACCACCGGTGTGCGTTACCTCAACACCGCCGCCGCCCGCCCACACTTCTTCCCCGCCCTCTGGCACGCCCGCGCCGAGTTGGCCGCGCCATAAATGGCTGGTATATCATTCGGGCAAGCCAGGCGTATAATCGAGTAGCGCCAGAGGACACCATGGCGACGAAAACTCTTTCCGCTGTGGTGCATAGAGAAGATGAGTGCTATGTGGCCGAATGCCCTCAAGTTGACCCAGTGAGCCAGGGCAAGACGCTCGAAGAGTCGCTTGCCAACCTCAAAGAGGCAACGGAACTATAACTCGCAGTGTTTCCGCTCGCCAGATGAACACACTGGCGCTGGCGCTTCTAGGGCTTGTGCGCCAGGATCGAGACCCAGCCGGGAACTTGCGGGCCGTCGCTGTGTGATAGCGTCGTCAGGTCGTCTATCATGAGACCTGCGCCTTCGATCAGCGTCCGCGCCTCGTCGGTAGTGTAATAGGCATAGAAGCGGGGCTGCCCCTGATCCTCGCCGAAAGGATACGGCTCCATGCGCTCTGGCTCCATGTCGGCTGAACGCTCTTTGAGGAAGAAGACGAACGGCGCATCGTTGCGAGCGACCCGCACCAACGAGGCCACAGCGCGTGGCGCCACTGCGCGCGGCACATGCAGCAGCGACGCCGAACACCAGACACCCCGGCAGCAGGCGTCGGGCAGTTCCAGCCGCCGCAGGTCCATCAGCGCATAGCGGATGGCGCCGGTGGGCAGGCGGCGCGCTGTGCGTTCCTGCGCCTCATCCAGCATGCCCTGTGAGAGATCGATCCCCAGCACAGGCAGACCATGCTCCGCCAGCGCGCGGGCGTCACGTCCAGGACCACAGCCAGCATCCAGCACTGGCACAAAGTTGAGGTATGCTTCAAGTGTAATATCATCGCTGGGCAGTCCCAGTTCGGGGATCGGGTGACGCTCCGCCGCCTCGGCCAGCCGATCTACGAACTGTTCCATGCGGTCGGTCCAGTGCTGCGGGCGGGTCTCGTTGCGTTCAGCGTAGTTGCGCGCCACCCGATCATAGGTGGCCATCGTCAGCTCCACCGCTTGCGCAAAGCGGGCGCGTTCATCCATCGTGTGTCATCCTTCGATCTGGGCCAGCGGGTAAACCTGCGCTCTGGGCGCTGATCGCGCCTCGAAGCCCGCCTGCGCGGGCTGGAGAGATAGCGGCTACTTCACCAATGCAGCGGCGCGTCGTTCCTCGATGGCGGCGATCATCGAGCCGAAGATCAGCCGCCCGTCCTCGCCACCCAGCAGCGCCTCGCCGCAGCGTTCCGGGTGGGGCATCATGCCAGCGACGGTGCGCGCCGGATTGATGATACCGGCGATATTGCGCCGTGAGCCATTGGGATTGGCCT
This sequence comes from Ktedonobacterales bacterium, assembly GCA_039924685.1. Lineage (GTDB taxonomy): Bacteria > Chloroflexota > Ktedonobacteria > Ktedonobacterales > JADMIN01 > JBDTAI01. The sequence goes on along the minus strand of JBDTAI010000339.1, from coordinate 3,305 downwards.
CTAGTGTGATCGCGCCATCGGGCGCACAGTAGCGAAACAGAATGCTGTTGCTGGCTTCGAGCGCATCGAGGGTGGCCTCATCAGCGAAGTAGGCGCCCTCACCATGCGAGATTGGTACGCGGATCACCTGCCCCGGCTGGCACTGGCGTGTAAACGGTGTCGCCGCATTCTCCACCCGCAGATGGGTCCACACGCAGCGGAACTCGAGGCTGTCATTGCGCAGCAGCGCTCCCGGCAGTAGGCCCGCCTCAGCAAGAATCTGGAAGCCGTTGCAGATGCCAAGCGCCAGTCCGCCGCGTTCGGTGAGTGAGCGGATCGCGCCCATGATTGGCGCAAAGCGCGCAATCGCCCCCACGCGCAGATAGTCACCATAGGCGAATCCACCCGGCAGAATCACCGCGTCGCAGCCCTGAAGATCGGTATCTTCATGCCAGAGCGTGACCACCTCCTGGCCCAGCACCGGCCCCAGGATGCGCTTGCAATCATGGTCGCTCCATGTGCCGGGAAACACCACCACGCCAAATTTCATCGTCGTTTCGCCCTTTGCCTATCGGCCAGCGGCTGAAGCCGCGCCTCTGGGTGGCTCTCACCACCACAAACCCCGCCTACGCGGGCTGAGAACGGATGTTAGCCCTCGACCCACTCTTCGCCGTCTTCGGCGATCTCTTTCTTCCAGATGGGAACCGTCGCCTTGAGTGTGTCAATTGCATAGCGGCAGGCGTCGAAGGCTTCGGCGCGATGGGGACAGGCTACCACCACCACCACGCTGCACTCGCCCACAGTCATGCGCCCGATACGGTGCAGCATGGCAATGTGCGTGGCCCCCCAGCGTAGCGCCACTTCATCGGCGATGCGCGCCATCTCCTGCTCGGCCATTTCGGGATAGGCGTCGTATTCGAGCGCCTGCACGCGCTTGCCCCGCGCCGCGTCGCGCACCACTCCCTCGAAGGTCACGATGCCGCCATCGCTCGATTGCGTCATTTGCCGCACGAGGGCGCGCACAGTGGTATCATCCAGCGGCTCGCGGGTGATACGGATGATGCGGGTCGCCGCTTGATTTGCCTGCCCCGACTCTGCCGCCTGCGTCGAATCCGTCATTGCCTAGCCTCCTCCAAGTGGGGGGATGAACACCAGCTCGTCGCCCTCGGTCAGCGTCGCATCAGCCGCCACATAGGCGCGATTGACCGCCACCGCGCAGACGGGCAGCAGCCGCGCCAGCGCCGGATGCGTCGCGGCCATCTGCTCACGCGCATTGGCCACCGTCGCGCCAGCGGGCAGTTCGAGCGTATCGTCGCTGCGGCCCGCCGTCTCGCGCAGCGCCGCAAAGTAGCGTATCTTCACCTGCATTGTCGCATACACCTCTTGCACTTTCCCTGTTCAGTGTATGCGTTTTGGGCTGTATATATCAAGCCTTATGCGCAGGCTCCGCAGGATGTGTGGCGGAGTGGGTATCGGGGAGCATCAGAAAGACCTCGTCGGGATTCTCCTGCGCCCAGCCAATCGGCCAGTCTGTGAAGCCCAGGCTGCGATAGAGCTTTGCGGCGGCGGTGTTCTCGACACGATGGCTGGTGGCGATCAGTTCTACATCGGGCAGCATGCGCAGCCGCCGGATCACCTCGATCATCGCCGCGCGTCCATAGCCCTTGCCCTGTGCGCCGCGATCAATCATCAGCCGGGTGATGAAACCGACGCCTGCCACCACTTCATACATCATGAAGCCGACCATCGGCAGTTGCGGCTGCTCGTAGCCGATAGTTGCCGCGTCGTAGATGGCAAGTGGCGTGAGGTTGCGGTTGACATACGCCTCGGCCAGCGACTTCACATTGGGCGCGACGAGTCCGCGCTGCGCCTCATCTACTTCCAGCGCAAGGCATGCCTGAAAATTATCGGCTGTGATGGGTCGCAAATGTACGCTGGCCACTGGCGTGTTCACAGGCTCTCCCGCACGAATATCCAGGTAGGGGCGAGTCGAACGCGCGCCTGAGAGATATAAGCTCCCGGCTCTCACCGTAGAGCTACGTCCCCATACTTCTCAAGCGCAGTATATCACCCCGCCAGCTCGCCTTCGTAGACAGGCGCGACGACTGTGGCATGTAAGGCGACCAGCCGCAGCAGCAGTGTATGCGCCAGCCGCTGTGCGTCGGCAGCCTTCTCACTGGCGGCAACCATACGCAGTTGGCGCAGCTCGACTGCGAGCGCGAGGGGCGACAGTCGCTGCGTCAGTTCACGCGCCGCCGTGTCGGCACGTGCGCCATCATCTGGCAATTCATCGGTTGCAAGCGGCCACGCGGGGAGCCGGGTCGCCGTCACTTCTATGAGTCCTGCGCGCCACTGTTCGCCATCGAGATACAATGGGCGCTCGGCCAGCGGTTGCGCCGCCGCCACCCAACGTTGTGGGCGGGTGGGCGCCAACCCTGCTGCTACGCCGTTCTGCGGGATCACGTCTGTGCCGGGGGCTTCGGGCGCCAGTGAGGAGCGTAGCATCAGCGGAATGCCCCAGCGCGCCGTCGGCTCGACCGTGCGCGGGTGCAGCGCCTTCGCTCCCAACCCCGCAATCTCGCCTGCCTCTTGATAGGTCAGCGTCGGGATCAGTTCGGCGTCTGGCGCGATGCGCGGATCGGCGGTATAGAGGCCCGCCACGTCGCTATAGAGGTAGAGGGCCGACGCGCCCAGCGCCGACGCGATCCGTGATCTCGTTGGATCGTATGATCATGCGACGGTTGTATCATCCCTCTCATCTCGTAGCGCGTTTTTTTACCGTTCTACCGGAGTTTGCACCCTGTCCGCGCCAGTGCGGCCGGGTTGCCAGGCTTCTTCGGGCCGATTCCCTCTGCCAGTCTTGATGAGAGTGGGCATTGCGTTATGCAGTTGTTGACTATGGTGATACAGTTAGTTGACTATGGTTGTCAAGGGTCGCCACGCCAATTTTTGACAGGCGCATTTGCCCATCGCATAGACAGCGAAACACACCACTTCACAGATGCTCGCTATGATACGGCCGGCAGCGGCAGACCACGCAAGGGAACTGGTGAGGACTGGATGATCGAGGTGGTTGTCACACCATAGAGCAGCAGGCGGTCGAGCAGGCGATCAAGCTGGTCCATCGCGGGGATGTGCGCTTTGAGGATGAAGCAGTCCTCGCCAGTGATACGATGGCACTCCACCACCTCCGGCACATTGCGCGCAAGGTCCGCCACCCGTGGCAACTGGCCGGGATCAGGGCGCACGCGGATGTAGAGGGCAATCGGCAGACCCAGCGCCACCGGATTGATCTCCATGCGATACCCCTGAATGACACCGCCTTC
>JBDTAI010000338.1:0-5501 GCA_039924685.1 Ktedonobacterales bacterium | reverse complement strand
CGCCAGGTGTCCGCGCCCATCACGAACAGCCGCACAGGTTTGGCTTGCAGGCTGTTCTGTTTGCCTTTCAGATGGGTATCGAACCACACCAGCGTATCGCGCGCCATCACGGGGATGCTGCTCATCTGGCCATGATACCACGGCCCAATCAGCAAGGTCGGCTGGCGTCCGGCGGCGCGCAATCGCTGGTAGTCTGCGAGTTGCGCATCCAGAAAGATGTCATACCAGCCAGCCTGAAGGCTGACCGGCGCCGTGACCTCGCCCACACGATCACTGAAGTTCACCGGCTGCCAGTGTGGATCGTCAGGGCCGTGCGCAAGCTGATCCTGAAAGCTCTCCGACGGCTGCTGGACGACAATCCGGTCCGCCTGGTCGAGCGGCAGATATGCATACGCCTTTTCGAGCCGACGCCGACGCCTGCCCGTCGTCAGCAGATCGGCGAAGCGCGGACCCGTCGCCGCCTGTTCAGTCATCATGGTGGACCACCCCAGCGCGGTCTCCAGGTTCAACGATCCGCCCTGATAGCGGAAGTGGTTGAAGTCTGAGGCGGTGATGGAGGGGACCAGCGCCTTGAGGTCGTCGCCAGCCTCCGCTGCCACCGCCCACTGCACAAATCCCAGATAACTGGGGCCAGCCATCGCCACCGCGCCCGAATACCACGGCTGCTGGCGCATCCACACCAGCGTCGCCAGCCCATCCGAATGCTCGTTGCGCGCATAGACGAACGGGCCACCTGAGCCAGCCGTGCCGCGACAGCTTTGCAGGAACACCTGATAGCCATGCGTTACAAAGGGCAGCGCCATAATCCAGGCGAAGAAGCCGCGCCGCCCATACGGTGAGCGCACGAACACTGTGGGATACTGGCGCCTGCCGCCCGCAGCATCCGGTTTCCCTGCGTCATAGGGAGTATAATGATCGGCGAGCAGCATCACGCCATCCGGCATCGTCACGGCCACGTCGCGCCTGACGCTGTAGCGGTGCGTCTCTGCCGGTGGCAACTTCATCAGCCGACTGACCAGACGGCTACTGAGACTCATCTTCGGCCTGCGCTTTCTCCGTAGACTGGCTGCGGGTATGGGCATGGAAATGAAGGGGTATGCGGGCATGGGGGCAATGCCAGCATGATAGCAGAGGAGACCGCATCCTGACAACTCTATTCAGTGGGAGAAGGCGCCATCTATGACCTTCCCAGACATCGCTATAGCGGCCGTTGAAGACAATCCTGCGCGTATCGGGCAATCGCTGGCCGTGTTGCAGGCAGGATTGGGGCAGGGATTCATCAGCCGTGAGCAATTGCTGACCTACGCTGCGCCGCAGACAGGTATCCCCTTTCGCGGCGCACTGGTGGCAATCGAGCCTGCCACTGGCAGTGTGATCGGCGTGCTGACCATCGAGATCGTCGGCGCAGAGGCGCTGCAAGCCTCGTTCCTCGGTAGCTACGACCTCGTGTGCGCGGACGTGGCTATACGCCTACTGCGTCCTGACTCCACGGGCCTGATCAAGTCCATCTCGGTGTCGCCAGCATACCGGGGGCGTGGCGTTGCCTCGCAATTGATCGAGCGTGGTCTGGCGGAACTGGCGGCGCATGGCGCAGAACACACCTATTCGCTGGCGTGGACGAGCAAACGCGATGGCTGCCCGCTCTGTGGCGTGCTGACGGCGGCTGGCTTCCGCGCAGTCCGGCGCATCGAGCGTTTCTGGTATAACGACAGTATCGCCAATGGCTACATCTGCCCGGCGGACGACAATCCCTGTGAGTGCGCCGTTCAGGTGATGCTACGCTGAGGCGCTGGGCTGGCCAGTAGTAGGCGGGGATGGTCCGTAGCCTGAAGGGCAAGCCGGGTGGTAGGGGAGATTGTGGCCTGAAGGCCCCTGGTACTCCCTGGCGATGGCGCGGTAAGCATAAGTGAACAACACAGATAGCCGGGCAGGTGAGGAGAAAGCGATGAGTATCGAGCAACGTACACGGCATACCCAGGCAACGTCGTCTACCCCCGCCAATCTGCGCGACTCGCTGGAGCAGGGCTATACGCTGCCCGCCGCGTGGTATACGGATGCGGGGCTATTCCAGGCTGAACGCGCGCGCATCTTCCGCCGCTGCTGGCAATTCGTCGGCTTCACCGGGCAACTCGCTGAATCTGGCAGTTTCTTCACCAGCCGCTTGAGCGACGTGCCGCTGGTCCTCACACGCGACCAGCAGGGCGAGATGCGCGCCTTTGTCAACATCTGCCGCCATCGCGGCTCCGAACTGGTGCTGGCTGAGAGCGGCTGCCGTCAGACACTGCAATGCTCCTATCACGCCTGGACCTACAACCTCGATGGCTCCCTGCGTGCGGCGCCTGGATCAAAGGATGAGCAAGACTTCAATGCCGACGACTTCGGCCTGATTGCTCTCCCCATCGCCACCTGGGGGCCGCTGATCTTCGTCAATCTCGACCGCTCTGCCGCGCCGCTGGAAACGGTGCTGGGCGAACTGCCGCAACTGACGGATGCTTCGGGCGCCCAGCTTGGCGCGCTCCATCGCCGTGTCCGCCACACCAGTGAGATCGCCGCCAACTGGAAGGTGATCGTAGACAACTACCTCGAATGCTACCACTGTCCTATCGCCCACAAAGGCTTCAGCGACCTGATGGATGTCAACCAGTACGCTGTCACCGAGTGTGACTGGTTCTCCGTGCAGGGCGCCGCCCGTAAAGCCACCTCCCAGCGTGACCCGTATGCCACAGAGGGCGACGTGCAGGCAGGCTTCTATGCGTGGCTGTGGCCCAACTTCACGCTCAATGTCTACCCCGGCCACGGCAACGTCTCGATCAACTCTTTCATCCCGCTCGCCGTTGATCGCACGCTGGTGGTGAAAGACTTCTGCTTTCTGGACGAGGTTGGCCCCGACGAGGAGGCTGACTTCATTCGTTTCATAGATCAGGTGCAGGATGAAGATACGGCGCTGTGCGAATCGGTGCAGCGGGGTATGAGTACCGGCTACTTTGACCAGGGGCGGTTGATGTTGAGCCGCGAGGGCGCACTACGCCACTTCCAGCTAATCGTCGCTCGTTCACTGGAAAGCGGCGCCTAGCGACGCAGCGAGCGTCAGCCAGAGTAGTGAGTCCGGTCAGTTGTTCGCTGACCGTCCAGAGGCGCTCCTGGGTAGAGATGTCACAGGATGCTTCGGACGAGCGCGCCAGTTTGCCCTTGACGAAATACGTGCCAGATACGGTCGCCACCTCTGGTGAAGATGTCAGGTAGAGGGCTGTCTGCGCGCCCTTCTCAGGCGAAAGCTGCGAACATCCCGCATTATTGATCAGCGCGTGCAGTCGGGGATAGGTGTCCTGATACGCCTGCGCCATGCGCTTCTCATTGTTGCGAATGTGCTCGGGCATGTTCCCTCAGGAAATCAGCCAACATGCCAAGCAGGCGCGGTTGTGTACCACGCCTGCGGCAGCGATCAGCCGACGGAGAACGTCGGAAACGGCATGTCACTGACCGTGATCACGCTGCAACACTCGCCTTGTTCGCGCGGGCGGTGTACCACACCGCAAACGCGACGGGCAACCCTACGATCAGCGCATCTGCGATCAGCCCGTGGACGATCAGCGTCGCCGTGACCTGCATTCTGGGCGCCGCGCTATAGGGCAACACCGCCATGCTCATGACCATATTGACCGCAGCCCCATAGACCAGTCCGGCCACAAAGACCCAGGCCGTGCGGCGCAGGAACACCATCTGGTTGGCGGCCAGAATGAACACTGCCGCGACCACAAAGGCGATCACGAAATGAATCAGGATGCCCAGCAGCGCAGTGGCGTATCCACCGGCAAAAGCGGATGGTCCCAACAGCCCGCTTGCGACGTACTGAAACACAGCGATGGGCGGCATATGCAGTGTCAGGTAGAAGAAGGTAGCGAAATCTACGCTGCCCACGACGCCAATGAACAGCCCTGTGACGACGATGGAGCGAACCAGCGCCATGGGATTGCGCGTTGTGGCGGCGACGGAAGTAGTGCTGGTAACAGTGTTGACGGTAGCCATGATAGGAACCTCTTTCTGTGTTCGTTGGCGCTCGATGACGCCGCGACGGAATACTTGACGAAATACCTAGCGAAGAAGAATCTGATCGAGGGGTAGATACTGTACCGTTGGGTGCTGCTGAATGCCCATCTCCCGCAGGGATGGCAGCAGGGCTGGCATGAGTGTCTCGCGTATCCACCGCTCCTGCGCCTCTTGCGACTCCCATACCTCGATGACCTGGTAGCCACCTGGAATCGCGCCTGACGCATGGGCAATGAAGCCAGGGAACGACTTGATCTGGTCAGCCAGCGATGTGATGACTGGCCCGATCTGCGCCGCACTGACGCCCGGAAGCTCCGAGCGTGACAGGATAGCCATACCGTCTTCTCCTCGTGTTGGCCCGCGTTCACTCATGTGTTCATGGCGGACTTCGATGTTTGGCTTCGATGTTTCAAGTATGCCTGAGCGCCAGCCCAGCCACCAGACGCAAACGACGTAGCCACCCACGCATTCGCCCACGCAATCAGTGTGTCGCGTGGTATCATGCGGGCCGAGACACACTCTATCGGCTGATGTCATGGGGTGGAACTGGGGGTGGCGCAGTGGCGAATGAAACAGGTGCGGATGGGGGATTCGGCGAGGTGCTGCGACGGCAGCGGCGGTCAGCGGGACTGACCCAGGAGGAGTTGGCGGCGCGGGCGGGACTCAGCGCGCGCGGCATTGCGGACCTGGAGCGGGGTGTCCGGCATACGCCTCGGCGTGACACCGTTTCCCTGCTTGTGGGTGCGCTCGGCGGGTCCCCAGCAGACGCGGCGGCCTTGTTCGCGGCGGCTCGCCGTCCACCCGCGCCGACGGAACAGGCGGCTCATCCGTCAGCCAACAGCGCAGATCAACACACCACACCCCACAACTTGCCGTTCCAGCCAACACCGCTGCTGGGCCGTGAGGAGCAACTGTCGGCGCTTGCCGCGCTGCTGCGACGCCATGATGTGCGGCTGGTGACAGTGACTGGACCCGGCGGCATCGGCAAGACCCGGCTGGCTATCGAGGTGACTGCTGAATTGCTCGAAGACTACCCCGACGGCGCCTGGTTTGTGCGCCTCTCGCGCCTGACTGAGCCTGGCCTGGTACTCTCCACCATCGCGCAAACACTGGGACTGAAGGAGAGCGACAATCTAAGCATTGCCGAAACGCTACAGGCTCACGTCGCCGCCAAACGCCTGCTGCTGGTTCTGGACAATTTCGAGCAGGTCGTCGGGGCAGCGAGTGAGATGGCAGCGCTACTGGAAACCAGTCCCCATCTGCGCCTCCTTGTAACGAGTCGTTTACCTCTGCATGTGCGCGCCGAACGTGAATATCCACTCGCTCCTTTGTCACTGCCCGATACACATGCCCTGCCACCCGTAGGCGAACTTGCGCAGTATGCGGCGGTGGCCCTCTTTCTCGAACGCGCCCAGGCCACCAAGCCCGGTTTCGAACTGACGGAAGCCAACGCG
>JBDTAI010000337.1:0-5033 GCA_039924685.1 Ktedonobacterales bacterium | reverse complement strand
CATCGCCATCGAGATGCCGCCTACGATGCGACGCGAAACCTTGTTGCTGCGGCTGCGTTCCGTGCCAGGGGTGACGCAGGTGGAGCGCGACACCCGCAAGGGCTGCGTGGAACCCTGATTGGATCGGTGTTGGCAATGGGCGCCGGGGGCGCAGGCACATGCGATAATGGGATCGAGCGAATACATCACCAGCGCGCAGTGAAGGACACCGCGCAGCCAGCAATTTCCACAGAGACGTGGCGACCAAGAGGCTATCAAGAGGCTATCAAGAGGCTATCAAGAGGCTATCACAGTCAGGGTGAGGGGACACCAGGGAGCATGCGTGATGAGTCAGACAGTATCAGGGCTATCAGGGCCAGTCAGCCCAGCGAGCAATACGAGCAATACGAGCGATACAGCCGATACAAGCAATACAACAACCGATACAACCACATCAGCCGACGACGCGCTGCTGGACGAGGGGCGCTTTCTGCGGACAATTGCCGACTATCTGCGCCCGGATGATGTGCACAACATCGAGGTGACACTGGCGTATGTGCGCGAACTGGAGGACGATGCCCTCAGTCAGCCAGCAGCACAGTCATCATCTCTGGCGACGCACGTCGCTGCGCCACGAGCTTTGCGCTACGTACTCTCCGTGGCGCAGACGCTGGCCGAGGGGCTGCATATAGACGCTGTGACGCTGGCCGCTGTGCTGCTGGCCCCCGCCGTGGAGCGCGGCGCCAGCGCGATGGATGCCATGGAGCAGCGGCTGGGTGCGGTATTCGGCGAACAGGTGGCGCAGACCATCCGCAGCATCGAGCAGTTCGATGTGCTGCAACGCCCCGGCGCCCGTCTGCGCCGTAATGCGCTGGTGGCCGACACCGAGAGTGATACGCAGCTTGACCGTGAGCGCCGTCGCAGCCGTGAGCGCCGCCGCCAGCAAGACGCCGATACGCTGCGCAAGATGTTTCTGACGATGGCCGAGAATCCCCGCGTGGTCGTCATCAAGATCGCCGACCAACTGCGGCTGATGCGCGGCGTGCGCGAGGCGGCCGATAGTTGGCGTCTGCGCGCGCAACAGAACCACACGCCTGAGGCTTGGGATACAACGACGGATACGGCACAGGACGCTGCGCCGCTCTGGACGCTGGAAGAGTGCCGCCTGCTGGCCGAAGAGACACGCACCCTCTATGCGCCGCTGGCTGGACGGCTGGGCATGGGCAAGGTCGAGGGTGAACTGGAAGACCTGGCCTTCGCCATCCTGCAACCCGACGAGTATCGCTGGTTGAGCGAGGCGGTTGCGGTCGAGGCCAATGAGCGCCGCGCCTATGTCGAGCGGGTCTGCGCGCTGCTGCGTGAGGAGATGCGCACGATTGGCATTCAGGCCGAGGTGTCGGGGCGCGTCAAGCACCTCTATAGCATCTATCGCAAGGTGATGCGTTCAGGCTCACGCGACCTCGCGCAGCTCTATGACATCCTCGCCTTCCGCATTCTGGTCGGGCAGGTGGAGGAGTGCTATCAGGCGCTCGGCCACGTTCATGAGTTGTGGCGACCGATAGACGGGCGCTTCAAGGACTTCATCGCCAGCCCCAAGCCCAACGGCTATCAATCACTGCACACCACCGTCTTCTGCCTGGATGACCAGCTTGCCGAGATTCAGATTCGCACCCGCGCGATGCACCAGGTGGCAGAGTATGGTGTGGCTATGCACTGGTACTACAAGGATGTCGGCGATAGCGCCACAGCGCGCGCCAAGCCGTTGCAGGCGTGGGTGCAGCAGGTGGTGGAGTGGCAGCAGGAACTGCAAGAGACGGGAACGGGCCAGAGTGGCGCGGGTCACGTGCGCGATGCGCTGCCCACCGATCCCTTGCAGGAGCAAATCTTCGTGCTGACGCCTGCGGGTGACGCCAAAGAACTGCCCGCCGGGTCCACGCCGCTCGACTTCGCCTACCGCGTGCATACCGACCTGGGCAACCATGTCGCGGGCGTGAGGATCACCTCGGAGGACAGCACTGGGCGCACCGTCAGGAAGATGGCGCCGCTGGATTACGAACTGAAGAGCGGCGATGTGGTCGAACTGATCAAGCGCAACGACGCCCACCCCACCCGCGACTGGCTACGAGTGGTCAAGACCAAGCTGGCGCGCAACCGCATCCTGCACTACCTGAAGACACATGAGCGCGCAATTGATATTCAGGTTGGACGCGAGCGGCTCGACCGTGAGTTGCGGGGTATAGGCATCCGGCGCGGCTACGACGAGTTGAGCGATGACGACCTGACATGGCTCAGTCGTGAGATGAAGCAGTCGGATGATCAGTCGCTGCTGGCGGCGATTGGCTCGGACCGCGTGAGGATGGGGACTGTGCTGGCGAAGCTGCGTGAACGCTTGCAGCCCCCCGCGCCGCCCGCCGCCGGGGATGAGGCGCTTGTGACCGCGCTGGCTAGCGCGCCCAGCCGCGAGCCACAGACCAGCGTGAGTGTGGAGGGCATGGCGGGCCTGTTGACGCAGATCGCCAGTTGCTGCAATCCGTTGCCCGGCGATCCCCTGCGCGGCTTCATCACCAAAGGGCGCGGCGTGGTGATTCATCGCACCGACTGCCCCAACCTGCGCCATCTGCTGGAGCGCCACCCGGAGCGCGGCATCGAGGTGGCGTGGCCCACGCTGGATGGCAAGCAGACCTTCCGCGCGCCCGTCTATGTGGAGGGAACGGACCGCACCGGCTTTCTGCGCGATGTGACGGCGGTAATCTCCGGCCACAAGATCAACATGCTGAAGGTGGATACGGTGACACGTCCGCGCGCGCATCAGGCCGTCGTCAACGCGATCCTCGAAATCCACAGGCCGGAAGAACTCGACGCCGTGCTGGCCGAGCTACGCAGCGTTGCAGGTGTGCTCTCCGCCGAGCGCAAGGAACCCACCATCCCGCCTGCGGCTGGGGCGCGTGGCGCGCGCCCTCCCACACCCGCGAAGAGCGAGAAGAACGCGAAGGCCGACCCCAAGCGCGTACGTCGCGCCTGAGTTCCTCCTATTCGTATGTCCCCCAAGTTCACCCATTGACTTGTATGGACACCTAGCGGCTAACCATTTGCTCACCACTTGGCAATCCCTTGACATGCGCGCCAGCGGATGGTATCTTTTCTGTGTTGGCAGTCCTGTGTGGCGAGTGCTAACAGTGGCATGGCGCGAGTGTCAGCAGACGCAACCCACCCAGCGCCAGCAGCGTATCTTCTAGGGGGCGCTGATAGCGCAGCGCAGTAGGTGGCCACAGAGCGAATGAGCAGTGGGAGCAGAGAGCGATGACGGCGGAACGGCGGCTCAACCAGCGCAAAGAGGCTATTCTGCGCGCCCTCGTCGAGGAGCATGTCCGCACGGGGGAGCCGGTCGCCTCCAAGCAACTCTCCGATCAGCTTGCCCGCGCCTATGGTCCCGGCTACGCCTCTGCCACCGTGCGCAATGAGCTTGCCACCCTTGAAGAGGACGGGCTGATCTATCAGCCACATATCTCCGCTGGGCGCGTGCCGACCGACCTGGGCTATCGCTACTTTGTTGAACGGCTGATGGTCGAGTCGCAGCTCTCGCTCGACGAGCAGCGCCTGATCGGCCACCAGTTCTACCAGGTGCAGCACCGCCTGGATGAGTGGGTGCGGCTGACGGCCTCGGTACTGGCGCAGGCGCTTCAGAGCGCCGCCATCGTCACACCGCCGCGCGGAGCCTCGGCCAACCAGGCGCGACTCAAGCACTTCGAGTTGCTCTCGCTCTATGAGACGGTGGCGCTGATCGTTCTGGTGCTGGAAGATGGCGCCGTGCGGCAAGAGCGGGTGATGCTGGAGGAGGCGCGCAACCAGGACGAGTTGAGCGCGCTGGCCCAGTGGTTGAACAGCCGCCTCAAGCGGGCGACGGCGCAGACGCTGAACGCGCTGGCGCAGTCGAGCGCTACGAGCGGCGCCACCGCCTCGGCGGATGAGCGTCTCGTGCTGGAAACACTGGCGCGTCTGCTGACGCAGGCCGACATCTTCACGCCCGAAACCTTCTACCATGACGGCATCGTCGAGTTGCTGCGTCGCGCCGAATTCGCTCACGCCGACTCCGAACGCATCCGCAACGTGGTGGAGGCGCTGGAGCGCAATAGCTTCCTGCCCGCGATTGCGCCGCAGGTGATGGCCGCCGAGGGCGTGCAGGTGATCATCGGCGGCGAGAACGACGCCGACCCGCTCAAAGACATGAGCGTGATCGTCGCGCGTTACGGCGTGGAGGGGCAGAGCGGGCTGCTGGGCGTGATCGGCCCGACGCGCATGCAGTATAGCCGCGCCATCGCCGTCGTGCGCTATATGACGCAGACGCTCAACGACCTGCTCGCCGACACCTATGGCTCGTAGATGGGCAAGCGTTGTGGCGTCCAACCGCGCCCTGTGACACCATACCGACATTTCAAGTTCCAGGAGTAGAGAGCGACGTGACGACCGAAGAGCCGCAACAGGACCAGCCGAACCAGCACGACCAGCCGATGGAGACGCCAGCGACCGACGCCGCACAGGCTGATGCGCCGACGGATGCGTCAACCACCGACGCGCCCACCGTCCGCATCGCCGCGCTTGAGCGCGAACTGGCCACCGAGCGCGAACTGGGGATGGACTATCTGCGCCGCTGGAAGGAGACCCAGGCTGACCTCGCCAATCTGCGCCGTCGCATGCAGCAGGAGCAGGAGCAGCGCGACAAGCTGTTGACGTGGAATGCGCTGGCCCCTGTCGTCACCGCGCTCGACTCACTCGAACGCGCCTTTCTCTCGCTGCCGCCCACGCTGCGTGGCTATAGCTGGATTGACGGCATCGCGCTGGTGGATTTGCAGTTGCGCCGCGCACTAGAGGCGCAGGACATCCGCCCGCTGAACGCCGAACCCGGCCAGAGCTTCGATCCGCAGCGCCATCAGGTCATCGGCGAGGTCGAGACGGCGGAGCACGACGCAGGACTGATCGCCGTCGTGGTCCAGCAGGGCTACGAGGCGGGACCGATGCTGCTGCGCCCCGCGCTGGTGCAGGTGGCCCGCGCGCCG
>JBDTAI010000336.1:0-8448 GCA_039924685.1 Ktedonobacterales bacterium | reverse complement strand
CGATGTCGGCTCGTCGCATCCTGGGGCTGGAGTCGGTCCCAAGGGTTGGGCTGTTCGCCCATTAAAGCGGCACGCGAGCTGGGTTCAGAACGTCGTGAGACAGTTCGGTCTCTATCCGTCGCGGGCGTAGGAGCGTTGCGGGGCGTCACTTCCAGTACGAGAGGACCGAAGTGGCCTGACCGCTGGTGTGCCGGTCGTCTCGCCAGAGGCGCAGCCGGATAGCTATGTCAGGAAGGGAGAAGCGCTGAACGCATCTAAGCGCGAAGCCGACCCCAAGATGAGCGCTCCCGTGTGAGCTCCGGCTCGCACTAAGACCCCACATAGATGATGTGGTCGCTAGGTCGGACGTGGACGTGTGGTAACACACGCAGCGCACCGCCCCTAATGGTCGTAGGGCTTGGCTACCTGTTTCTTTGCCAGGTCGTGTAGCGCTTTCTCTGTTGCGCATCTTCGCCATCGAGCAATCTCGCTCGCCCGGCAAAATTGAGGCAAATAGTCATTCATTCCCCTCTACTGCATCCGCTACTGTGCGATTGTGATCGACTGCGCTTCCATGCAGTAACCCACCAGTGCTGGGCAGTAACCCAGCGCTAAACACCATGAGCGAACCTATCTATGGGAGCGTAGACATGCTGGCGCTTCTCCGTAGCGCGCCGGGTTAATGGCTCCCTGATAGCTCTTCGATGGAGCGACGCAAGCGATACCGCTTTGTGTCGCTTTTCTGCACGTCTCCAGCATGTCCTGACATGCGCCAGTTGTGTAACCATCAGCAGGCGCCATTCGTATAGGTAGAGAAAGCAGTCGCGCAAGGTATTTTTCACTGCGTAACTCCTCTACACGTCGCAGGCAGTTTAGCAGACAGCACATGCATGGTATGCGGCGCATGTGCGCGATGCGTTGGGGATTGGCGTAGGGGTGGCGTGCGAGGCGACACGTGTATCCATTCTATCCAGGGGTCTCTATCTATCCAGGGGTCTCTATCCAGGGGTCATCCCCGACGACACTCCAAAGGCGTCAAATGGTGGCGCCGATCTCGCGGGGTAATGCTGCTGGAAGACGACTGGAAGACGACTGGAAGACGAGCAGGTGCGCGCCAACACACCAATCCGCGGCTCCGCGGCGCAGTTCCTGTGTGACGATGGGAGCGCCCGGGCAGTCGCCGAGGCTCATGGCAGACACGTCAGGCTACAGAGCAACCGGAGGAGGTGTGCTTGTAGCCCATCCACGTTTGTAGCGTGTTGTCGTGTTTGCTTTCACATTCGCCGCTCAGGCTTTGCTGACACGTGGAACACGCGCGCTGCCGTCAGACATTCAGACATCTGGCGACTGGTACGACAACTCACCGAGGGGATCGTATGACAACGAAACATACATCCGATACTATAAATAATCTGACGAACAACCGCGATCTCGACCAGTTGCTGGACGTATCGCGTAAACGGGGATATGTACGGCGCACCGAACTGGAGGCTGCCTTGCAACAATCAATGCAGCACTCAGCAGGGGATGCGCGAAGCACACGGTCTCATGATCAGAGCGACGGCGGCGATCCCGACGTCCCGGAGATTGAAGAACTCGATGACCTCGATTCGGCCATCGAGCACTTCCTCGCTGCGGACGTGGATATTGTCGACGATGCAGATGAAGAGGCGCGCGTGCAGGAGGACGAGGACATCGAAAGTACCATCCACGCCATGGAGACGGACAGCGCTCCACTCGTCGACCTGCCTGACGAAGCTGTAGCAGGCCGCACACGCCTGCGTCGTACCGAAGAAGTAGCGCGCGCAGCCGAGCGTGGCGAAGCGGCAGAGGTAGACACCATCACCGCCTATCTGCGGGAGATCGGGCGTGTGCCGATGTTGAGCCATGCGCAAGAGATTGATCTTGCCAAGCGCATCGAAGCCGGCGATAAAGAGGCGGTGCAGCAGTTTGTGCTGGCCAACTTGCGGCTGGTCGTCAGCATCGCCAAACGCTACGTTGGTCGTGGCCTCTCGCTGCTCGATTTGATTCAAGAGGGCAACATCGGTTTGATGCGCGCCGTGCAACGCTATGACTGGCGGCGCGGCCACCGCTTCAGCACGCACGCCACCTGGTGGATTCGCCAAGCCATCAGCCGCGCTGTGGCGGATAAGGGACGCGCCATCCGCCTGCCGGTCTATGTCAACACTGCGCTCAACCGGGTGCGGCGTGAGCGGCAGCGGCTCGTGCAGGAGATGGGGCGCGACCCCACCGAGCAGGAGCTTGCCAATGCACTGGAGATGGATGTCGAGCGGCTGCACGAGCTTGAGGCAGCTCCCGGCGCGCCCATCTCGCTTGAACTGCCTGTCGGCGAAGACGAGGAGCAGGAACTCGGCGACGTGCTTGCCGACGAGACCGGCGCCTCGCCCGAAGAAGTGGCGACCACGCGCACCATGAAACAAGAGGTGCAGGACGTGCTTGAGGACGTGCTGACACCCCGCGAGCGGCTGGTGTTGCAGTTGCGCTTCGGTCTGGGCAACGGCCACACCTTCCCGCTGGAGCAAGTGGGCCGCCAGCTTGGCATCACGCGTGAGCGAGTGCGCCAGATCGAGGCAGGCGCACTCGCCAAGCTCCGCCACCCGAAGGTGCTGGAACGCCTGCGCAGCTAATCACCCGATCAGCGTGTAGAACACGCCCATAGCAAGTGGTCCGAGTCACAGCGACTCGGACCACTTTTTTTGTTGTACTCGATGGCGCCCACAAGCTCCGCTTTCAGGGGAGAGTGAGAGCGGGAGAGTGAGAGCGGGAGAGTGAGATCGAGGCCGTTCAAATTGCTCAGGCGGATGGGGCGCGGCTCAGACGCGACAACCCACCGACACACTGGGGCAGGCGCATCCACATGGTACAGTTTGTCCCTTCTACTAGATGGCGCCACGCTGTGAAATCGTGCTGACCTGAACGAAAAAATCAGGTGTATACCTGATGATAGCGGCGTCTCTATTCTATACACTGTATTCTGAACCTCTTGTCGCGGATTCCCTCCTGTGCGCTTTGTATGCGTTCGCCGCGTGTGCGCTCGCCCTGTGGAACAGGAAAATCGGGTGAACCTGAGTGGATGGGTCCACCAGTTGCGGATGCAGAACAGCGCCTCCGCGGCCGCGTCGGCTCGGCGCTGAGCCAGTCGCCAACAACTCGCCCCTAGTGCGCTGATGGTCGGCGGTCGTTCGACAGATTGCACAAACAACAGACATCAACATGCGTCATCACAGACGTACTTGCTAGCGCATATGGGCTGGGTGATTGCGTCCCGCCTACCGTTCTGCTATGATATGTCGCTGATGGGAATAACGCACCCTTTGTGGATGCGGGAACGTCTTACCAGAGAGTGGCGAGATCCCATCTGAGACTGAGACTTTGTGAGGAGGCAGTGTGAGTTCGATGAATCGAGGCCTGCTCGATAGAGCGTGGACTACCGTGACGGAAAGCCAGGCCTGGCGCTCCATCTTCCGCCATGGCTACCCAGATACGCCACTGAACCAGTCGCTCGTCATGATGGGCAACGTGTTCCTGCACCTGCATCCTGTCAAGGTGAGTCGCAACGCGATGAAGATCACCTATACCTGGTGCCTGGGTGGGTTGTCATTCTTCCTCTTCCTGGTACTGACGATCACCGGCGTCTTTCTGATGTTTTATTTCGTCCCAGAGCAGAGCGTGGCTTATAACAACATCCAGCAGATCACCAGCGCCGTCGAGTTTGGCAACTTCGTGCGTAATATGCACCGTTGGGCCGCCCACTTGATGGTGGTAACGGTCACGTTGCATATGGTCCGCGTCTTCTATCATGGCGCCTACAAGCCGCCGCGCGAGTTCAACTGGGTGGTGGGCGTTGTGCTGTTCCTGGTCACGCTGCTGCTGAGTTTCACTGGCTATCTGCTGCCATGGGACCAGATCGGCTATTGGGCGATCACCGTCGGCTCGAACATGGCAGCCTACGCGCCGATCTTCGGCACACAGGCGCATAACTTCCTGACGGGGCAGCCAGTGGGTGTTGGTCAGCCAACGCTGATCCGCTTCTATACGCTGCATGTGATCGGCTTGCCGCTGGTCGGCGCCGTGATGATGGCCGTTCACTTCTGGCGCATCCGCAAGGATGGTGGTGAAGCCGGTCCGCCCCCGCCATCGCGTCGCGAACTGGAACAGGCGCGCGCCGAGCATGCCGCGCAGACTGAGCGCACGCCAGTTGGCGCGTTGAACTAAACACACCGGGCGCGACGACGTGGAGCAGCAGCGAGCAAAGACGATTGGGCGCCATACTGGCTACACATCAGCGAGTACAGGCGATACAAGGAGTATGTGAGCAACAGGCGCAAACATCCGCGATACCCGCCTGAAGGCGCCCACTTGAAAGGCAGCGTGAGAGATGACGACAACTGAACCCAGGCCAGCCGCGACACAGAAGCGCTATCGCACGCTGGCGGTGGTCAAGCAAGAAGCAGTTACGCGCGTCGAGAAGCAACTCGAAGACTCGGTCTTCGTCTGGCCGCACCTGCTGATCCGCGAGTTTCTGGCGGCGATGTTGATGACCGCCGTGCTGACGGTTGTGTCGCTGGTGGCGGATGCGCCATTGCGCGGCCACTCTGACCCGAACCTGACGCCGAACCCGGCCAAGGCGCCGTGGTACTTCCTCGGCCTGCAAGAGCAACTGCACTACTTTCCGCCGACGGTGGCCGGTGTGCTGCTGCCGGGCTTTGTGCTGGTGGGCATGGCGCTGCTGCCCTATGTGGACCGCAACCCCAGCCGCGCATTTGAGGACCGTAAGCTCTCGATCACGCTCTTTACGGCCTTTGCGCTGTTCTTTGCGGTGACGATCCTGATCGGCAGCTTCTTCCGTGGGTCGGGCTGGCAATGGATCTGGCCCTGGCAGAACATCTATTTCGACCTGTAGGCTGGTCAGAGAGAATAAAGAGAGACACGGACACTGACGATGAGTATACAAACACCACGCACTCCACAGGAGTATGAGGTTCTGAGCGGTGGCGGCGCAGAAGCGGCGCAACTGGCGCATCGCGGCTTGAGTCGCCGCCAGTTGCTGCGTCGCGGCGTTGGCCTCACCGTTGGTGTGGTGGGCCTCGAGGCCACCGCTGGCGCGTTGCTGATGCTCTATCCCAACCTGGCTGGCCAGTTCGGCTCAGTGATTCAGCTCAAGGCAAAGGCCAGCTATCCCGCCGCCGAGCAGAAAGCCTTTGCGCTTGATCAAAAAGGCATGTTCTACGAGTCTGCCGCCAAGTCCTACATCATGCACCTGGCGCCGGGCGGCAGCACCCAGTTCCTGCTGGGCGGCACGGGCCTGACGAATGCGCTGACCGCTGAGAGCTGGGTGAAGGATAGCGACGGCAGCTACTGGCTGGCGCTCTATCAGGTCTGCGTTCACCTGGGCTGCAAAGTGCCGTTCCGCGACGATTGCAACAGCTTCAAGTGTCCGTGCCATGGCTCACACTACAACATTGACGGCGAGTACCTCGACGGCCCGGCGCCGCGCAGTCTCGACCGCTTCACGATGTCGTTTGTCGGCGGCAATGTCTCGGTGGATACGGGCAAGCTGAATCAGCATGTCAACCGTCCCGATGTTGGTACCCGCGTTCTGGCCACGCCAGGCATCACCTGCTCCGCATCCTGACGGGATCGTTTGGTTCGTAGCGGGCGGCTGGCGGACCTGGCGGCGATACACTGGACGTGGCGCCGCGCTACTGGGCGGATGGTCGGCAAGGCTATCCGCCCCGGCATGCGCTGCTGCTGTCGCACATGCGCCGGTTACACGCTGACCAAGTGCCAGTCACGCGCCGGTCACGCGCCAGTCATGCGCCGGTCATGCGCCGGAAGACATCACCAATTCATACGATACAGCGAACACGAGGTTTGGCTTGATGGAGAGTAATCGTAATCCTGGCTTGCTCACGGTGACGGTGGGCGTCGGGCTGGGCGTGCTATTCGCCCTGCTGGGCGCAACCGGCGTACTGAATGCCAGGGTTGGCTTCGGGCTGGCCGGCGTGGCGCTGGTCGTCGCTGCGCTGGTCTACGTCTTTTTCTCGCGAGGCAATGCTGTCACCAAGACAGGCTATGCCGCGTTGATCATGATCATTGCCCTCGGCCTGATCATTCCGTTCCAGATCGTCTATTCGCAGAAGCAGCAGGCGGATGCCCAGACGACCACCTACACGACGAACCTGCAACGCGGCGCCGCGCTCTTCGGCCAGTATTGCGCCTCGTGCCACGGTTATCTTGGGCAGGGCATCAAGGGGCCAAAACTGAATGGCAATCCGGTGGTTTCCAAGCTGACCAACGACGATCTGACACGCATCATCTCCGGCGGCATCTCTGCCACCGGCGATCCGAGCAAACTGGCGATGCCTGCCTGGCTCAACACCTATGGCGGCTCGCTCACCCAGGACGACATCTCCTATCTGGTGGCGCTGATCCGCTCCTCGGACCCCAAATACCTCGCCACCAACAACCTGCCGAGTGGCAACGGCTTTAACTATGTGCTGGGAACGCTGACCAACCCGACGCAGATCGCCGAGTACCATACCGAACAAAAGGGTGGTAGCAAGCCAACGGCAGACACGTTCCTCGACCTCACCAAGCAAACCGCCGTCACCATTCTCAGTGAGGATGTGAATAGCGCGCTGGGTCCCTATGGCTGGGTGGCGCAGGGCGGCTCCGCGCCAAACGGGCAGCAGACCGCCAACATCATCATCAAGGTTGGCACAAAGGTGACCTGGGGCAATACCTCCACGGTCCCGCACAACGTCTTCAGTGGGTCTGGCGGTACAGTCAACAACAACTTCCCGTCGCAGGCAGCCACAGCGGTGATTACGCCGAACCAGGCCGCCACCTACTATAGTTACACCTTCACCAAAGCAGGTGAATACCCATTCTTCTGCGGCATTCACCCCTACATGGTGGGCTGGATCACCGTTCAATAACCGCTTGACCACTGGAAGGAACGTTAGACATGGCAATTACGGCAAGCTCACCAGCGCGTGAGCAATTGCGCGAGCATGAGAAGCCGATGTCGTGGGCGCGGGCGGTGGTCATCGCGGGCGGCCTGCTCTTTGCGACGGCGATTCTGCTCGGCCAGATTCCCAGCTACTTCTTCACCGTCACCACGGCATCAAATATGCAGCACGAGCAGGCGGGCTTCCTCGATCTGGGGTTGCTTTCCATCGGCCTGGGCGTGCTCGCCCTCGAACTGGCGCTGCTCTACGACCCCAAACCCATTCTTCCCTGGCCACTCTTCGCAGCGGCTGGCGTCGTAATCGCGGCGATTGGCGCCTTCTTTCTGTTCCAGGTGACGACCGGCGCATGGCATATGTTCCTGCCGGATGTGCAGTCGGTTGTGCATGGCGCCAATGTGACGACCACCTATTGGCCGACGGCGGGGCAATACTACCTGTTCAACCCCATCTGGTTCCAGGCCAAGAGCATAGACCTCGGCGCGCTGGGGCTGCTGGCGCTGGTGATCGGGCTGGGCATGTTCAGCTTCGCTGTGCTCAACCCACTGACCCTCTCTGGCAAGCTCAACGGGCCGATCCGCGAATACACGGTACGTGTCTGTCTGGCGGCCTCGATTGCCATCATCGCCGCATGGCTGACGATCTTCACGTTCGCACCGGTGGTCTTCGACCCGAACAACTTCGTCACAGCCACCATCGGCAACGTATTGCTGTTCGTGGCGTTGGCGCTGGCGGCACTGGCGCTGCAAGTGTGGTTGTTGCCGGTGATGGTCAATGCGCGCGCGCAGTTCATGCCAGGAGTCTATCTGCATGGCGTCGTCGGGCTGCTTGGCAACGTCGGCGTGCCGCTGATTCTGATTTGGCTGCTGACCTATCCGGTGCTCTTCTGGGCGCATGGCTGGGATAGCACCCAGTTCTGGGTGCAGTGCGCGCAGGTGACGAACATTCCCGGCTCATGTTCCTTCTCGCCGTTCACCGGCTACATCATCTGCGCCATCGTCTTCAGCATTCCCTTTGGCCTGATGCTGGCGGGCCTCTACTTCTGGGGAACACGCCGCAACATGGTGGTGCTGGGCGGAACGTTCGGGTTGATCTGGGTCGGCCTCGCCGTGGCGTTGATCCACATTGACACGACCGATAGCTCCACCACCGCGCAGATTCCCTTCGGCCTGATGCTGGCCGCTGGGATCGTCATCGTGGCCTTCGTCTGGACGTGGGCCACGCAGCGCGAGTTCGCGCCCACCCGCGCCGAGCCGCTTGGCTGCACCGGTCAGTGGTTGATGCTGGGAACACTGCTGTTGATCTATCTGATGGGCTTCTCGCTGCTCTCGATGCCCTCGTTCTTCGAGATTGAGGCGCTGGCGCTCTTCTACAAAGCTGGCCCGGGCAACCTGCATGACGCCTTCTGGGGCGTGGCGCTGATGGGTGGCCTCGCCGCGTTGCAGATGACCTTCCTGGTCAAGCGGCGACCAATGAC
>JBDTAI010000335.1:0-6575 GCA_039924685.1 Ktedonobacterales bacterium | reverse complement strand
AGCGCGCCGTCGTCGTCGAAGGTGATGTAGCGCAGTTCGTGGATCGGCTTCACGTCAATCAGCCGCGTCGGCGCCAGCAGATCGGCCTTCATCAGCGTCAAAAGGTCCGTGCCGCCCGCGATCAACTTGCTTGCCGTTGAGGATGAAGTCTCGTCGGCATTGACATTGAGCGCCGCGATGGCCTCATGCGCGCTGGAGGCGGAGACATGATCGAATGGTCGCATCTATCGTTACTCCTCTTCGTCGGCCAGCATGTTCAATACAGTGTCGGGGGTGAGCGGCAGCCGAGTGACAGGGCGACCCAGCGCGTGCGCGACGGCGTTGGCGATGGCGCCCGGTGTGGGGATGATCGGCGGCTCACCGGCGCCCAGCGACCCCAGCGTGTTGGCGCGCTCGTTCGGCTCATCCATCAGGATCAGATCAATCTCCGGGATGTCGCGGATGGTGGGGACTTTGTAGTCGCCGAGATTGGGATTCATCACCGCGCCCAGCCGCTCGTCAACGATACGTTGCTCCATCAGCGCGAGGCCCAGCCCCTGGATGATGCCGCCCTCCATCTGACTGCTGAAGGTGAGCGGGTTGACGATACGCCCGCAGTCATGCACCGCGACGATGCGCAGCACCCGCACCGCGCCAGTGCCGACATCTACCTCCACCTCGGCGAACTGCGTCCCGAAGGTGCGGACCGTCACGCCCTCGGCGTTGGGGCCGCGCATGCCACGCGCCGTGATCTCGTGGCCATCAAGCATCTTCATGAACGAGGCGACGGTCCCCATCTCCTTGCCGGTCTCGCGGTTGAGGATCGCGCCGTCCTTCACCTCCAGCGCATCAATCGGCGCCTCGGCAAGCTGGCTGACGATCTCGATCAGTTCTTTGCGCGCCTCCACTGCCGCCATCCGCACGGCGGGGCCGACCGAGGCGAGCGTCATGCTGCCACCACTGGGCGGCGAAAAGACGCCAAACTCCGTCTCGCCCAACTCCACGCGCACACGGTCGAGCGGCAGGCGCAACTCTTCGGCGGCGATCTGCGCCAGCACGGTGCGTGTGCCGGTGCCGATGTCCTGTGTGCCGGTGAGGATCACCGCCGAGCCATCGGGCAGCAACTTGGCGATGGCCTGCGCGGGGGGTCCGCCGTCACCACCCCAAAGTTGGCTCGCCATGCCTACGCCACGCCGCAGCCGCCCATCCCTGCCTTCAGGGTAGCGCCGATCTTCAGCATTGCGGGTCTCCCAGCCGATGCGTTCGGCGCCGATGCGATACATCTCCAGCAGCTTCTTTGCCGCGTAGGGCTGGTCGAGCAGTTGGTAGCGTTCGGCGTAATTCTTGCGGCGCAGTTCGAGTGAATCCATGCCAAGCGCCTGCGCCAGCGTGTCCATCGCCAGTTCAAGCCCTGCCATGCCCTCCACCACGCCGGGCGCGCGAAACGACGCCTGCGAACCCAGGTTGGTGCGCGCTGGAATATCCAGCGTCCGCACATTGGCGCACTGGTAGAGTTCTTTGGCAGGCAGCGCCACCGGCGAGAACCAGTCGCCGTGCGCGCCGACGTTGGCGACCGTCTTCAGGTCTATAGCGGTCAGTGTGCCGTCGCGCTTCGCCCCTAGCCGATAGGTCTGGATGCTGGGCGGACGGTTACCTGCCGCCAGATTCTCCTCGGTCCGGTCCAGCATATACTTGACGGGCTGACCCAGCGTGAAGGCAGCGTAGGCGGCGAGGATACCGGCGTTGTGCGCGCCAAACTTGCTGCCAAAACCACCACCTACATAATGCTCGATGACATGTACCTGATTCTGTTGCAGTCCCAGCGCCGTTGCCACCTGTCGCCGCGCGCCAAAGACATCCTGCGTGGAACTCCACAGCGTGAGCGTGTGTCCATCCCAGTGCGCCGCGCCGCCGTGCGTCTCCATGCTGTTGTGCAGCGCGGTTGGCGTCTCCACTCGCAGCTCGATGGTGACATCCGCCTCGGCCAGCCCCAGCTCCACATCGCCACGCTCGTAGGTCTTGGGATACTCGTCGGAGATGTTGTTGTTGGCGTAGCCATCGGCGACTTTGGGCGCATCAGCCGCTAGCGCAACTTTGGGATTGACCACGAAGGGCAGCGGCTCGAACTCGACGGCAATCAGTCGCAACGCATCCTCGGCCTGTTCGCGGCTCTCGGCCACCACCAACGCCACTTCGCCGCCCTGGTAGATCACCTCTTCGACGAAGATGCCCAACGCACGACCCGGCAGCGCCAGATCGGCAGTATTGAAGCGGTGGTAGACGGCGCGCACCCCTGGCGCACGTTCAGCCTCGCTGGCGTCTACGCTGACAATGCGCGCATGTGGGTGGGGCGAACGCAGCGCCACGGCAGTGAGCATTCCCGGTAGCTGGATGTCGTAGCTGTATTTGGCGGCGCCGGTCACGCGCTCACGCCCATCTACACGCGGCGTGGGCTTGCCGACGATACGCAATTCGGCGTCCGCGCCCCAGACCGCAGGCTCCTCACCCTCCATCACAACGCGCTGCTCATAGACCTGCCCCTCGAACTCGAGGTGCGTGGTGATCACCCGAACTGGCATGGATACGCAACCTTTTCTATACTCATTGGCTGGTTGAATGGGGATGAAGCCTGCTCTGCACGGGGACTTCAGTCCTGTCTCGTCCGTGCTCCGGCAGTTCACTGCCGAGAGCGGCGCCCCACGATGAAGCGACAATGGGGCCGAGAGCGACTCACGCCAGTGCTCTGTGCGCCAGTTCGCGGGCAGCCTCGCGGATTTTGGGATAGGCGCCACAGCGGCAGATATTGCCTGCCATGCCGCGATCAATCTCCTCGTCGGTGGGATGCGGATTGCGCGTCAAGAGCGCCTTGAGTGCCAGCGCCTGCCCCGGCGTGCAGAAGCCACATTGCAGCGCGTCATGCGCCACCATCGCCTGCTGCACGGCATCCAGTTCGCCGCCGACCGGCGAGAGTCCCTCGATGGTGGTAATGGCGCGATCCTGGCACTCGACCGCAAGCAGCAGGCAGCTATAGACCGCCTCATCGTCCAGCAGCACCGTGCAGGCGCCACACTGGCCCATGTTGCAGCCCGGCTTGGCCCCCGTCAGGCCCAGGTCTTCGCGCAGGGCATCCAGCAGCGTGCGGCGCGGCTCGATACTCAGGTCGTGCGGCGTCCCGTTCACCACCAGACGTATGCGGGTGCGCTGCGGCATGATGGCATGCTTCAGCGCTTGCGCAGGTGTTGATTCCAGCGATTCAGGCGATTCAGGCATATCGTCCACTTTCCCGTTGAGTTCCTGTCGTGTTTCAGCATGCGCTAAGCGGACGTGTCGCGTTCACGCAGGCCTCTCCCATTTGATGTCACGACATGGTATACCACACGCAGGCGCCCTGGCGCCGTGTTCGATATGCGAAGTGAGGTTATATGATGGTCACAGGCAAACGCGCAGACCTGCCGGACCATCCTGCAGTAGGCCTGCGCGCTCATCTATTTCCTGTGAGCCAACCGTTTTGCTGCTGGCTGTTAATTATCCCTGAGCATTGACAGGGCGCTCACCCAACGTCACGGCGATGGTCTGCTGATTGCCGTTGCGCAGGATGGTCAGCGTCACCTTCGCGCCGGGAGCCTGGCTAAAGAGCATGCCTGCGAGGTCGGTCTGGGTCGCAACCGTCTGCCCATTCACAGCAATGATCACATCGCCTGATTGCAGTCTCGCCTGCTGACCGGGGCTGCCGCCGCTCACGTCGCCGGCAAAGCCCGTCACCATCACGCCGCCCGCTACGCCAGCGGTGGACTGCGCGGCGTTCGCATCTTGCCCCTGGATGCCCAGGAATCCCTGGCCGGTATGTGTCAGATGGCCGCTGGCGATCAGTTGCGCGGCGACGAAGGAGACGCGGCTCGCTGGAATAGCAAAGCCGATACCGTCGGCGCTGCCGCCCGTCTGGGTATTGGCGGCGCCTAGCGTCGGGATGCCGATCAATTGCCCTTGCAAGTTGACCAACGCCCCACCGCTATTGCCAGGATTGATCGGCGCGCTGGTCTGCACCAGCCCTGTCAAGACACCGGCTGGGCCACCCTGCCCCTCGCTCTCGTTGCGGTTGAGCGCGCTGACGATGCCAAACGACGCCGATTGCTGCAACCCCAGGGGACTGCCAACCGCGACGGCGAACTGTCCCACCTGCACCGTATTTGAGTTGGCAATGGCGATGGTTTGCAGCCCTGTGGCAGCGACCTTCACCACGGCGAGGTCATCCTGCGCGTCCTGCCCCACCACCGTCGCCGCAAGCGTCTTGCCACTGGAGAAGGTGACAGTGAAGCTGGTGTAGCCATTCACCACATGGTCATTGGTGACGATATAGCCGTCCTGACGGATCACATTGCCAGAGCCAATCGCCTCGCCGGAGCTACTGCGACTCGTCACCTCCACTACAGCGGGCTGCACGGTACGCACGACATTGACCACTGTTTGTTGCAGATCCTGCGCGCTGGGGGCCACCGCCACTGTCTGCGCTGATTGCGCCGACTGGCCGCTCTGGGTCGTGGTGGTCGTGGTGGTCGTGGCCGACACGGCGCTGATGCGTCCGATGGCGAAGGCGCTCACCAGCAGACACAGGATCATAGCCAGTCCTGCGATGGAGGCCCACAGCCGCGCACTACCCGGCATGGCGCGACGTTGCAGCCTGGCGTCGCGGGTCGCCGCCAGTGGCGGCGGATAGGGCGCGTCAGGCGAAGCCAGTGTATAAGGCGCATAGGGGGAGTACGGTGGGTAGGATGAGTAGGATGGGTACGCGGCGACTGAAGGTTGCGGTGACGCCGTCGGCGCGGCGTCCACCACCTGCGACGAGGCGGCATGTCCGCTGAACGGCTGCGCCCAACGCTGCGGCTCATGCGATTCCTGAAGGGGAATAGTATTGTGCGGCTGCTGGTCTGTACTGTTGGCAGCGTCGTAACCGGATACGACCGGCACAACGGGTGTCTCTGACACTGACGGTGCAGATTGCTCCGCTTGATCGGAACTGACTGGTGTTTCCGGCTCTGACATAACCTGTCTCCTCAACTGTGTTGTTTGTAGAACCCGCTTGATTGCGCAAGGCGGATGCGTGATGGGAAGTCACGCAGGGAAGCGTGTGGGGGCGCGCCTCGCGTGTGTCTCCATCGTTAGCGTAGCAAAGCGCGATGTGAGGAGCATGTGAAGCTGATGTGAGATTTCTCATGTCAGTAGTGTTATGCGGCATCTCTTGGCAACGGCGCGGCGGGCAACGTGAGGGTGGCGGTCGTGCCGTGCTCTACGTCGCTGGCGAGTGTGAGGGAGCCGTGGTGCGCAACAGCGATACCGCGCGCAATCGAAAGCCCAAGTCCAGCGCCACCTGATTCACGCGAGCGCGCCTTGTCTACGCGATAGAAGCGTTCGCCCAGTTGCGCCAGATACTCTGGTGGGATGCCGATGCCGCTGTCATGCACCTCCAGTTTCACCTGCCCATTCACCTGCGCCACTGTCACATCCACCGAGCCGCCCGGACGGTTGTATTTGAGCGCGTTGTCCACCAGAATCAGCGCTACCTCGGCGAGCAGCGCATGGTCGCCGATCACCAGTGCTGGAATGCCATCCTCCATGTTTGCGCCTTCATTCTGCCCATCCAGCCCCAGCCCGCGCAAGGTGATGTTGCGTTCGTGCGCCAGCGCGCTGGCCCGATGCAGCGTCTGCGCCGCCACCTCACGCAGATCGACAAGGTCCTGCCCGACTTGCAGGGCGCCGGCATCGAGTCGGGCCACTGTCAGCAAATTGGTGGTGAGCGCGCTCATATGCGCGGTCTCGCTCACGATGTCGTCAAGCAGTTCCGCGTCGTCGGCGTTCAGGCGATTGCGTCCGCGTAGCAGCACCTCGGCGTCGGCGCGCAGCAGTGTAAGTGGCGTGCGCAACTCGTGACTGGCATCCGCGATGAATGCCTGCTGGCGCGTGAAGGCCAGCCGCGCCGGAGCCAGCGCCCGCGCCGAGAGCCACAAGCCACCAAGTGCCGCGCCCAGCAGTGTCAGCAGCCCCACCACCAGCAACAGAATCGCCAGCACGTATAGCGAGCGTTCCTGTCCCTCGATCTGTTCGCCCACCATCACCACGCCAAGAACAGTCGCATGGTTGTCGGGATCGCGTACCACCAAGGCATACCGCTGAATTTCGCCTAATCCATTATCGCCGTGAATAGTATCGCCCGCCTGCCCGCTGGAACTGTTGAGCGCCTTTTGCACGAGTGAGGGATTGGCCCAAAACTCATGTGGCGTACTTTCTGTTAACGGAGCGCCACCGACAGCGGAGTTGTAGCAGGCAATATAGGGGACAAGCTGACCCGCGCTCGGTGGCACATAGCACAGCACGCGCGGATCATTGGGTGGGTTCTGTTGCCAATTGGAGGCGATCTGTTGCGCGCTGCTGGTTAAATCCTCGTTCACCTGCCCCAATAAGACTGACTGGACACTGAAGTAGAGGATCAAGCTGCTGAGAATCAGAATCACCGCCAGCACACCGCTATACTGCAGCGTCAACTGGCGACGGATGTGGCTGAACATCGCCGCCGATGGGTCGCCCACGCTGGGGGCATGGCT
>JBDTAI010000334.1:0-14510 GCA_039924685.1 Ktedonobacterales bacterium | reverse complement strand
AAGATGAACTATGGTCCCATGGAGGCGCGTGAGTTCGCCACCCGCATCCTCGATGGCCTCGTCGCGCTGCCCCAGGTGGAGCGTGTGCTGTGTCCGCCCGCGATCTCGATTCCTGCTGTGCATGCCGTCGTCAATGGCAGCGGTGTGCTGGTGGGCGCACAGAATATGTACTTCGCCGAGCAGGGCGCATTAACTGGCGAGATTTCGCCGCTGATGCTGCAAGGGCTGTGCGACTATGTGATCCTGGGCCACTCGGAGCGGCGC
The DNA here is from genome assembly GCA_039924685.1 of Ktedonobacterales bacterium. GTDB lineage: Bacteria > Chloroflexota > Ktedonobacteria > Ktedonobacterales > JADMIN01 > JBDTAI01. The sequence goes on along the minus strand of JBDTAI010000334.1, from coordinate 14,246 downwards.
GGCTACTTTGGCGAGACGGATGCGTTGGTGAACCGCAAGGCGCTGGCGGCTTTCGCCCACAACCTGCGGCCTCTCGTCTGTGTCGGCGAGCGGCTGGAGGACCGCGACGCCAACCTGACCGAGCGCGTGATCTCCACCCAGGTGCGTGGCAGCCTGGCTGGCTTGCCTGCCAACCGTCTGAGCGAACTGGTGGTGGCCTATGAGCCGATCTGGGCCATCGGCACGGGCCGCGCCGCCACCGCGCAGGACGCCGCCGACGTGGTGGCGCTGATCCGCGCGCTGTTGGGCGAGTTGTATGGTCAGCAAGCCGCAGCGGGCGTGCGGGTGCAGTATGGCGGCAGCGTGACGCCCGCCAACGCCGCCGAGTTCGCCACTGTGCCGGATATAGACGGCGCGTTGGTCGGCGGGGCCAGCCTCACCAGCGATTTCCTCGCCATCGTGCGCGGCTTCGCCCAGGCAAAGGGGCTGCTCTCATAGCCACATCATGGCGCTCAGGCGCTTAGGCGCTTAGGGGACTAAAGTCCCCTCCATTGTCCGCGCTCCGACTTGTCAAGGCCGAGAGCGGCTCACTCCATCACCCAAGCCGAGAGCGGCACGGATCGCGTCAGACATCGAGCGCATGCAGCCAGGTGGGCGCGGGCAGGTTGAAGCGACGCGCCGCCCATGCCAGCACAACGGCAAGCTGCTGCCGCTGGAAACGTCGCAGGCGTGGTAATCCCGGTATTTCGGGACGCCACGCCTGAGCGGCGAAGAATGCGACAAACCATGCGACCGCCGCGTCCACTGCTGCGGGCTGTACTGCCAGGCGCTCGGCATACCAGGCGATGACCTGTTCGGGATTCACGCCGCCCTCGGTGGTGACGCTCAGCGCAAAGGCGACAAGATCGAACTCATGCCGACCCACCTCCGCCCAGGGCCAGTCGAATAGCGTGAGGCGCCCGCGTGTGTAGCGCAGGTTATCCGAGCGGGTATCGCTGTGCAGCAGCGCATAGGGGCCAGTAATTTCTGGCGCCGCATCGGTCAGGCGCGTGGGCAGTGGCGTCGCGTCGCGCCACCACTGGAGCGCAGCCTCTTCCTCACCAGAGGCTAGCAGCGCCACCTCATACAATTCATCCGAGTCTGCGACGACGCGCTGCCATCTCACCCGCGATAGTCCTTCGGGTGGGCGAGCCAGCCAGTCGGGATCGTTCTGGAACGCCACATCGTAATGCGCGCAAGTGATCTCCCATGTGGCGTCTACCAGGGTCGCAAGCACTGATTCAGGCGCCTGAGTGCGCCGTGAGGCTAGCGTCACCCACAGTTCGTATCGTTCGTCGGGCAGCGATATGGGGTGCGCCATCGCATCATCTCCCTGCTATGGCCGGTTGTTCGCCTGAGGAGTTGTGGCTTGCCGCTGTTGCACGGTAGCGACCGCTGGCGCGGGCTGCCCGGCCTCCTCGATCTGGGGCAGCAGGAACCAGGCGGTCATGAAGCCAAAGATCGCGCCGGTCAGCAATCTCAGGAAGAGGTTGCTTTCGTGCCAGCCAAAGAGTTGCGTGCCGCCATCCAGCGCCATCGGAACCATCCCCAGCGCCCACACCTTCCAGTTGATGTTAGGGATTCGCAGCAGGTCGCGGCGCTGGCGGAACATGGCGAAGAAGAGGCCGCCGATCAGCAGCGAACTATAGATGGCAAGGCAGCGTGAGCAGAGGCAGGTCTGATAGCCGAAGATATAGAAGGAGTGAGAGGGCGTCTGCGCGCAGAAGACGTGATAGACGTTGAAGGCGCCGCCGCCTGGCCCGCTGAAGCCCAGCGCATAGGCGATGGGATCGAGCAGCGCAATGCCGATGAAGACGAGCAGCACACCGTTGAGGATCAGCAGCCAGTGACGCTGAATGCCGCCGAGCAGACCATTCGCAAACCCTGAGACCACGCGGTTGAAGTCGCGGCGGCGTGGGCCGAAGCCGTCGAGCTTTGCCGCTACCTCGGCAGGTGTGGGGCTGGATGTCGCGCTTCCTGCTAGAATGGCAGCGTCATCAATTGGTGTGTGTTGCGTGTTCTGCATGGTGGTATTCCCTCAACGAGTCAGGCATCGAGATTTCCCTAAGCATAGCACGCGCTTCCGCCGCGCGCAACGCGCAAGACAAGCGGCGGTGAAGAGGCGATGATGACACGTTAGAAGGTAACGGACATAGGATGGGATGGCAATGAGCGACGATGGCAATTCTAGCGGCGATACCGGCGATATTGCGCGTCTTCAGGCAATCTTTCAGGCATGGCGGCGTCCCTGCTCCCGCGCCGCTCGCTCTGTCGAATGGCGCAACGATCCTTGCCCTACCCAGCCCTACCCGATAGCGCATCCGACGGCGAGCGATACGATGCGCTCTTCCCGTTTGCGCATGGCAGGCAGGTAAGGCGTGAGGCGCGGGGGAGCAGATGATCCATGGTGACTATCAGGAGGGCAACCTCTTCTTCGTTGACGATGCCACTGGCGGCAGCGCCCGCATCAGCGACATCATAGACTGGGACCAGGTGTATCGTGCGCCGCGCGCCTGGGAGGTGATCCGCACGCTTGACCTCTGCTTTGCGCTGGAGCCGCGCTCTGTGCGGGCCTTTCTCGCCGCCTATCGCAGTGTAGCGCCGCTGCCTGACGACGCGCTCGATACGACGGCGCAGGCATATAGCTGGATGCGCGCCCATGATTTCTGGGTCTACGACCATATCTATGCTCAGGGAAACACCCGCTATCAGCACTATATCGGCCCCGCGCCGTTCGTCCCCTTCACAGATGGCTGGCTTGCCCTGCGCGCCACGCTCACTTCATGAGCAACATCCTCAGCAAACTCTTATCCGCAAGCCTGTCACCCACCAGTCACATCTGCTAGAATGCGCGCAATCGCTCGATGGTGAGAGGCATTGGAGAGAGGGAGCATCGGCATGATTGCTGCATTTTTGCGCTCGGACGTGGGGAAAGCGATGATCGGCTTTGTGTTGCTGGCGCTGTTCTTCTGGCTGCTGGAATCGCTCTGGCCGGAAGATCGCAAGCAATGCAAAATCCGTAAGGGTGCGATCACCGATACGCTCTATTACTTCCTCCTGATTCCGGCGACGAAGCTGATCAGCACGATTGTGCTGGCCATCGGCATCTTCTTCACACTGCGCTTCATCCCAATCCACAGTGTCCCGCTGGTGGCTGCTCAACCGGGCTGGGCGCAGGGGTTTGAGATACTGTTGCTCGGCGATCTGATCGGCTATTGGACACATCGCGCCTTCCACACCTGGTCGGTGATCTGGCCGATCCATGCCGTGCATCATAGCTCCGAGCAGCTTGACTGGCTCTCCTCGGTGCGCGTCCACCCACTCGATACGATCATCTCGCGCTTCTGCCAGACGATGCCGCTCTTCCTGCTGGGGTTCTCAGGCAAAGCGCTGGCGCCGTATGCGCTCTTCCTGGCGATCTACCCGATTCTGCTGCACGCCAATCTGGCGTGGACCTATGGGCCGTTCAAGTATGTAATCGCCAGTCCAGCCTATCACCGCTGGCATCATGCCGCCGAGGAGAACGCGCTCTTCAAGAACTATAGCGGCCTCTTTCCCTTCGTAGACATGATCTTCGGCACTGCCTATTTTCCCACGCGCAAGCCTGTCGCCTATGGTCTCTATCAGGATCATCTGTCGAACAACATCTTCACGCAGTTGCTCTATCCCTTCCGTCACAAGAAGCAGGCGCCAGTCGCGGCTCCGGCTCAGATCGCCACACCTGCCGTTCAGGCGCCATTCGCCGCCCATCCCTTTGCTACGGCGCCGCAGTGGCCACAGCCCATAGCGCCCCAGCCGTGGCCAGATACAAACAATGCGCCCACCGTGCGGGGGTGATCCTCACAGGTGGGCAGATAGGCAGTAGGACACGGGTTACGCTAGGCGACGCGGGCCACCTCGATCTCGGTGGGGAAGCGCATCCGTTCGAGTTCGCCCGTCCAAAAGAGGCGCTTGAGGGCTTCACCAGCGGCGAAGAGCAGATGTTGCTCGACAGTTTCGCGGCATGCCTCATAGGCGTCGGAGCCATCGTGGGCGCGGGTCGCCAGGAACCACTCGCGCACGGGCGTTCCCAGCGCCGGACGCACCAGATAGCAGCGCATCCTGAGCGTATTCGCTTCATCGGGGGTGAAGATGCGCAGGCAGGGGGCGCCGCCGACCAGATCGAGCCGGTAGAAGACGCCGTAGTGCTCGCGTGAGGTCTGAAACAGCGAGATTTCGGCGGTTCCCTGCTCATCCTCATTCATCTGATGGTCCGGAGTATCCTGATCATTCCATTCGTCGCGCTGTTCCATTCGTTCCCCCCTGTGCTCGCTCGCTTGCCCTGCCTGGCCGGTCTGTGTTCGGCGCACGCGACGGCGGCTCACCTCATCTTCATGCGTTCGGTAGGCTTCGTAGGCCTCGATGGCTTCATCCGCCTCATCGTCTTCGGTATTTGCTGTGGTATTTGCTGTTGCGGCGCGCTCACCTGGCTCCTCCAGCCGCACATGCAGCCGCGTCAGCAGTTCGTTGAGTTGTTCATCAAGGCTCATCGTGTTCCCCTCCCGCGTCTTCCGCAACACCTCTGTTGGCTGTGTGCTGGCCCTGTGTGTGCTGGCTGATGACCGTTGCTAACGGCGTGTTCTTGTGGGTCTGTCTCACTATTCTGTGGCGAGGAGCGAGGAGCGGAAATAGAGGGATCCATGAGAAACGCTCACAAGCGGCGAAAAGAGGGGACGCTCCCATCATGGGTTGGCTCTGGATGAGCGTGTTGGCGCGCGCCTTGCTATAACTTCAATTGCGTGTAATTAGCGCTTGAATGCAGGAAATCAGGCCAGGCGACATTCCTGGGGCCGCGCCCCGCGCCACAAGGAAGCGGAAAGCCAACGCCCAGATGGGGTATCTGCGAAGCGTAGACATCAACACAGCATCAACACAGCATGAGTACAGCATGAGTACAGGAGGATAGACTGATGCGAATTGCGCAGATTGTTCCGCTACATATTTCCGTTCCCCCCAGGGGCTATGGTGGAACTGAGCGGGTAGTCGCCAATCTCACTGAGGCGCTCGTGCAGCTTGGTCACGATGTCACCCTGTTCGCCAGTGGCGACTCACACACCAGCGCGCAGCTCGTGCCGATGCTGCCCGAGGCCCTCAGCTTCAATTCCAGCGTAGATGCGGTGGCCTATCACATTGCGCTGCTCGACGCCGTCTATCGCCGCGCCGACGAGTTCGATGTGATCCACTCACACCTTGATTATTTGACGCTGCCCTTCATCAGCCGCACATCAACGCCGACAGTGATCACCCTGCATGGGCGGCTGGACCTGCCCGAATATCGGCGCGTCTTCAGCGCATGGCCCGACGCCAACCTGATCTCGATCAGTCTCAGCCAGCGTACCCCACTCCCCGACGTCAACTGGATCGCCAACATCCATCACAGCGTAGATGTCAAGAGCTTTCCCATGAGTGAGCAGCCGGGCGACTACCTGGTCTTCGTCGGGCGCATCTCGCCGGATAAGGGGCCAGACCGCGCCATCGCCATCGCCAAACAGGCGGGCATCCCGCTCAAAATCGCCGCCAAAGTGGACCCGCAGGATCGTAAATATTTCGAGCAGATCGTGCGCCCCATGCTGGATGATCCGCTGATCGAGTTTCTGGGGAATGTGGGTGAACAAAAGAAGCGCACGCTGATGTGCAATGCGCTGGCGCTTCTGCTGCCGATTGACTGGCCTGAGCCATTTGGTATGGTGTTCATCGAGGCGCTGGCCTGCGGAACGCCTGTGCTCACCTGTCCGTATGGCGCTGTGCCAGAGATATTGCAGGATGGTGTGACTGGCTATATTCGCGGCACAGTGGAGGAACTGGCCGAGGCAGCGCGACAGGTTCACAGCATTTCACGCGTAGGCTGCCGCGCATACGCCGTTCGCCACTTTGACATTCGTCGCATGGCGTTAGAGTATGTGAATGCGTATGGAGCAGTAACACGTCGCGCCACCTTCTTCCCGCTGACCGCCGATGCGGCTGACGCGGCTGACACCGCCGACGTCATATCCGTCACCTCTGCCAACGAGACGGCGCCGATCACCGCGCTGGCCCCTGGCAGTGACAGCGTGCCATTGCGTTCGTCACGCCAGGTGGATCAGCGAGATCGCAGAGATCGTGGAGATCGGGATGGCGAGGCAGTGGGAGTCAATGCAGCGACGAAGACTCCAGACGCAGCAGGCGGGCGTGAGCAGCGAAAGAATGCCGGGACGTTGCCCCAACCCCCACAGATGCCTTTGATGTCGCCCGGAGCGGATGAACAACAGGTTAGCAATTGATGACGACTCCCAACCAGCCGAATACGTCTGCCAGCACGTCTGTGAATGCGTCGGCAGGGATACCCAATGACGATCTCTCCGGTGTGCTGCCGCAGGGGGGCTTCGCGGCGCAGGGCGAACAGGCCGATCTCTATGTCTTGCAGGGATCAGCAAGCACGACGGTCGAGAAGATCGCGCTCAAGCATGGCGATGCCTTCATGATGACGGATGCGCGCGGCGACCTGCCCAGATCTGAGCAAGAAACCGGCCTCTTCTGGCATGGCTCCCGCTACCTACGCACCTGTGACCTCTTCCTCGAAGGGCAGCCGCTGATTGCCCTCTCACACTCGATCTCCGACGAGGAGGGGTCGTGCCAGATTGACCTCACCAACCCGTTTCTGCAATGTTCGCAGGAGGAGTGCGTCACACAAGGGACGATTCATGTGCGGCGCGAGTTGGCGCTACATGGGCGTTCGCTCACAGAGACACTGACGGTGACGAGTTTTCACCCGGCGCCGCTGGAGGTGACGCTGGCGCTTCAGGTGGGCGCCGACTACGAAGACATCTTTGAGGTGCGCGGCCTGGTGCGTGGTGAGCGCGGCATGCAGGTGGCGCCGGACATTCGGACGGATGGGATGACGCTGCGCTACCTGGGGCGCGATCAGGTGGAGCGCATCTCGCGGTTGACCTTCGAGCCAGTCGCCACCCGCACGCTCCCCTCCGGCATTCTCTGGAAGCTGACGCTTACCCGCGATGCGCCTGTGACACTGCGGGCGCTGCTGCGCGTCAGTGAGTTCAGCCATCACAGCCACCAGGGCAGCCAGACCAACCCGGAAGGCGCCAATTCCGGCGTGATTCCGCGCACGGCGCTCGTTGATCCTGATACCTCCGGCGCCAGCCTGTTGCTGCCGGAGGTCACGAGCGACAATGTCTTCTTCAACCGGCTGCTCAGTCGCGGCGCGCATGATCTGGTGATGATGTGTACCCTGACGCCGCAGGGTCTCTATCCCTATGGCGGCATCCCCTGGTATGTCTGCCCGTTCGGACGCGACGCGCTGATCACCAGCCTTGAGTTTCTGCCGTGGTTCCCGGATGTGGCGCGTGGCACGCTGGCGTTTCTGGCGGCGCATCAGGGCGTGCAGGTGGATGCGTTCACCGAAGAGCAGCCGGGACGCATCCTGCATGAATATCGCCGTGGTGAGCTTGCCAACTGTCGCGAGATACCATTCATCCCCTACTATGGCACAGTGGATGCGACGCCGCTGTTTCTCATCACCCTCGAACACTACATCCGCTGGACCGACGATCTGGTCTTTCTCCGCCAGCACTGGCCCAATGCGCGGGCGGCGGCGCAGTGGCTACTGACCTATGGCGACCACGACGGCGACACCTTCATCGAATACCACAAGGTATCGGACAAGGGATTGGTGAGCCAGGGCTGGAAGGACTCGTGGGACGCTGTATCGCACCGCGATGGACGGCTGGCCGAGGGGCCGATTGCGCTCTGCGAGGTACAGGGTTACGCCTACGCCGCCTACCACGCGATGGCCTATCTGGCGCAACGCATGGGGCTTGCCGACGAGGCGCACGGCTGGCTCGATCACGCCCGCGCAATTCAGGCCAACTTCCTCGAACGCTTCTGGTGGGAGGACGAGCAGGCGTTCTATCTCGCGCTGGATGGCGCCAAGCAGCCCTGCGCGGTGGTCAGCTCTAATGCGGGGCAATGCCTCTGGTCGGGCATCGTTCCTGATGATCTGGCCGACGGTGTCATCGAGCGGATGATGCAGCACGACATGTATACCGAGTGGGGCATCCGCACGCTCTCCTCGCGTGAGGCGCGCTATAACCCGATGAGCTATCACAACGGCTCTGTCTGGCCGCATGATACGGCGCTGATCGGCGCGGGGTTTGCGCGCTATGGGCGCAAAGATGAGGCGGCGCGATTGCTGGGCAACCTCTACGGCGTCAGCCTCTACTATGAAGGCGCTCGCTTGCCAGAGTTGCTCTGTGGCTTCGCGCGGCTACCTGGCTATGGGCCGACCCGCTATCCGGTGGCGTGTTCGCCGCAGTCGTGGGCGGCGGGTGCGCCTTTCCTGCTGCTGGGCGCGGTGTTGGGCTTCGAGCCAGATGCTGCGCAGGGGCGGCTGACACTGCGCAATCCCAGGCTGCCCGGCTGGCTTGATCGGCTGGATATGCGTGGCGTGCGTCTGCACGACCGGCGCGGGCATTTGCAGTTCGAGGAGTCGAAGTCGGGAACCTCCGTCCACCTCACCGAAGACACCGAGATTGACATCCACGTCGTGCCGCGCTAGCCTGTCGCATGAGCCTGTATGAATTGCGCGCAGAGAATCCGGCTTCAGGCTCTAGATGTCGTCTGCGGCGCCATGCCTGCCACGGCCATCGGCAAACCGGCGCGCACCCTCCACCGACTCGCCGGAACGCAGCGTGTCCAGGCCACGGCGCGTCTCGTTGCGCAACGCTTCCGGCCACGCCAGCGACCATTGCTCATAGACCGAGAGCCGATCCGAACGCAATCCCTGCTGGGGGAACCTGGCGAGATCGTCGGCCAGCGACAGCGCCGTTGCCAGCGCCGCGCCCGGCTGCGTCAGGCGGTTGGCAAGGCCCATCGTCAGCGCCTCCTGTCCGGAGACACCACGCCCGGTGAGGATCAGATCGAGCGCATGGCTCTGCCCGATCAGACGCGGCAAGCGGATCGTGCCGCCATCTATCAGCGGCACACCCCAGCGGCGATTGAACACGCCAAAGACCGCGTTCTCAGCCGCCACACGCAGATCACACCATAGCGCCACCTCGAGTCCCCCTGCGACCGCATAGCCCTCGACTGCGGCGATCACCGGTTTGGAGAGCAGCATCCGCGTGACGCCCATCGGCCCGTCGCCCTCCGCGTCCACCTCTGGCGGCCGTGTACCATCGGCTACCGATTTGAGGTCGAAGCCTGAGCAGAAGGTTGTGTTGCCGCCGCTCAGGACGGCGACCGCCAGCGACTCGTCGCTATCAAACGCACGAAACGCCTGGGCCAGCGCGGCGGCGGTCGGCGCATCGAGCGCATTCCTCACGTCGGGCCGATTGATGGTGACAACATATATGGCTCCGCGTTTCTCGGTCAGTATCGTTTGCTTCCCATCAGGCGTCGCGCTCATGGTTGCATCATCGGTCATGGTAACTTCCTCCCGCTACTGTCGCAAAGCAGATACCTGCCTCATCCCCTGCTAACACATCCCTCACATGCGAGTGTTTTTTCAATGTTGAGGGTGAAGGTTATATTCGTCGATGGATATCTGTCGCGAAAGTCATTGATATACATATAGCTGTATGCTATGCCGTATCTGTTCACAGTTACAATGAGGGGAGGAACTATCATGTCTATGGTACGAAGCCGTAAAAGTATCCAACAGCATATCAATGAGTTCGAGCGTGAGAATCCCAAGATTGCGCAGGCGATGGACCTTTTTGACATGACGATGACCCAATATCAGGCGGCGCTCAATGCGTTGCGGATCCCCAACCTCACAACAAGCAGTTCAACCGTGAGACTGGATGCTAGTGGATATGGCTACTGGATGGGACGCTATAGTTAGTGAGGCAAATGCCCTCAACAAGCCAGATGCGTTTGATATCGTTCGCCGTAGAAAGATTGATGCCGTTCAGCAGATCACCAGGCGGCATCTGGTTATCTATGCAATTGACTTCAACCGTCCCTTGAAGGCGCAGTTAGGCAATTTTTCATCTATCACACTGGCTGATAAACTCGGGTTCGATGAGGTGACACGGAATCTTGCTCCCGATTCTGGTGTTGATGTATTACTTCATAGCCCAGGTGGTTCAGCAGAAGCGACTGAATCAATTGTCGAGATGCTTAGAACTCGGTGTGAGCATATTCGTTACATTGTTCCTGGGGAGGCCAAAAGCGCCGCCACAATGATGGCAATGTCAGGCGAGCAGTTGGTCATGGATGAACAATCAGAACTTGGGCCTACAGACCCGCAAATGATTATCAATCGCCAGGGTCAGATCATCCAGGCGCCTGCACAGGCTATCAAAGATCAGTTCATGATGGCGCAAGACGAAGTCACCGCCTGTCTCCCAGCCTGCCTCGCAATAGAGTAGAAGAAAGGCGTCAGAGAGGACACAGATAGTCTGGCAAGCGCACTCCCAAGACCCAATTATAGCCCTGTCAGCATAGCATTTGCCAAATAGTCTGTAATATCGAAACCATTATGTTATACTAAACAGTGTGGAGAAAGGAAATGGTAAAGATTATGGTAACAGATGACTCCACGACGACCACGCGACGCCAGCATGGGTCGCAAGATGGGTCTCAGCATGGGTCTCAGCATAAGCGCCCATTGGACCTGTCAGAACAGCAGTTGACTGGTCAACTTGCCGACGAAACGGCAGGCGATCGCGCTGATGGGCAGACGCCCCATGTGGGACCCTGCCGCGACGCCAACCTGGCGCACTATCCTGAGCCGATCCGAGGCGCGCTGGTCGCCGCGCGCGAACTCAGCCGGATCATCGCGCCGTTGCGTCCCTCGCAGTGGGCGCAGTTAGACCTGACGATGGGCCAGCTCAAGACGCTGATGACACTTGCCTCACAGCCCGGCATCGGCATCACCCAACTCGCCGAGACGCTCGCCATCGGCAAACCGACCGCCAGCACACTGGTTGATCAGCTCGTGCAGGCGGGCTATGCGCAACGCATCGAAGACCCGGTGGACCGCCGCCGCGCCATCGTCACGCCCACCGCCGAGGGTGACGACCTCGTCTTCAGGCTGCGTCAGGACCGCGAACGACTCACCTACTTGCTGACGCAGATGGACGCCGACGACCTCGCCACACTCACACGCGGTTTGCAGGCGTTCGCCGCCGTCGCCACCCAGCATGAGCGGCATGAGCGGCATGAGCGGCATGAGCGGCATGAGCGGCATGAGGAAGTGTCAGCGGCGCCAGCGCCCACGGAGGCCAGCCACACAGGGGAGATGGCTGACCACCCGTAATCCGCGCTGTGATTCAGCAGTAGTCAGAAGTAGATCGCGACTGACAGCAATTGACAGCAACCAACAACGACAGATAGCGACACGCATTTTCAGGGAGTTCTCTCAACATGGCAACAACAGACATTACGGCGTCCGCCGCCGCAGGGCGCGATGTGACGCCAGCCGAGGCGATGGATACCGGCATCAATCTCGGCGCGGGACGGCTCGCGCCAGTGCTGATCGGCCTGATGCTCGGCATGCTGCTGGCCGCGCTCGACCAGACGGTGGTAGGTACTGCCATGCCGCGTGTGGTCGCCGACCTTGGTGGCCAGAACATCGTCTGGGTCTACACCTCGTACCTGCTGGCCTCGACGGTGGCCGTGCCGATTTATGGCAAGCTCTCAGATATCTATGGACGCCGCATCTTCTTCCTCGGCGGCATGGTGCTCTTTTTGATCGGGTCGGCGCTCTCTGGCGCCAGCCAGAATATGACGGAACTGATTCTCTTCCGTGGCATTCAGGGGTTGGGCGCGGGCGCGCTGATGCCGATTGCGCAGGCGATCATCGGCGACATCTTCCCGCCCTCTGAACGCGGCAAGTGGCAGGGATTGTTCATCGCCGTCTTTGGCCTCGCCACCATCGTCGGTCCGCTGCTGGGTGGCTTCATCACCGACAACTGGGGCTGGCGCTGGGTGTTTTACATCAACATGCCGGTGGGCGTCATCGCCGTCATCGCCGCCGGGCTGACCATCCCCGGCATCGCGCAGCGCCGCCGCCATCGCATTGACTATCTGGGGTCCGCTACGCTGATCCTCTGGTCGGTGCCACTGTTGCTGGCGCTCTCGTTTGGTGGCAGCCAGTATGACTGGGGTTCGTGGCAGATCATCTCGCTCTTTGCGCTTGCGGTGGTGGCGCTGATAGCGTTTGTCACCATCGAACTGCGCGCCGCCGAGCCGATCATCAGTCCGCGTCTCTTCCAGAACAGCATCTTCTCGGTCTCGTCGCTGGCGATGTTCCTGCTCAGCGCAGGCATGTTCGGCGCGATCCTCTACCTGCCCTACTTTGTGCAGGATGTGCTGGGCCAGTCGGCCACCAACTCTGGTGAGATTCTGACGCCGATGATGCTTGGCTTCATGTTGAGCAGCTTTGTTGGTGGGTGGGTGCTCTCGCTTACGGGACGCTACAAGTTCCTGGCGCTGGGCGGCTTTGCCGTGGCGGCGGTGGGCATGTATCTGCTCTCGCAGATGAGTGTGACGACCGATAACACGACGCTGGTGCGCAACATGGTGATCGTCGGGCTGGGCATCGGTGTGATGATGAGCCTCTTTACCATTGTTGTGCAGAACGCCTTCCCGGTGCGCCAGTTGGGCGAGGTGACGGCCACGCTGACCTTCTTCCGTTCGATGGGCAGCACGATTGGCCTTGCCGTACTGGGGTCGGTGCTGACCAATGGCTTCACTGCCAATCTGAAGAACAACATTCCGGCGGCGCTCAAGCCGTTCTTCGACCCAAGCAAGATCAGCATCGGCCAGAGCGGCAGCGGTGGCAGTTCGTCGGCGGCGTTGCAGCAGAAGTTCGCGCACTTTGGCCCGCAGGGTGTGGTTCTCTACCATCAGCTCGAGATGGCGATCAAGACCAGCCTCTCGTCGGCGCTCACCGAGGTCTTCCTGATTGGCGCCATCATGATGGCGGTTGCCTTCGTCGCCACACTCTTCCTGCGCGAGGTGCCATTGCGCAAGAGCAACAAGTCCGTCAGGTCAGCCAACAGTCCGGAGGGTGTACAGCCGGGTGTGTTAGAAGAAGCCACCGAGGACGCCGGAGCCTTCGCGCTCGATCCCGTGCTGTAGAGGTAGCACTGGCCGCCAGGGGTGGTTGCGTCATGTTGCCATCGGGCAAGCAGTTGGTGGGGCGAGATCGTGGCCTTCTGGCCACGGCTCATCCCACAGAGCAACCTGATCGTTCCCTGAGCACCGTAAAGAACATCAGGTAGAAAGCACGGTACAGCTTGTAGGGGCATCCACCGGACGCCCCCTGGCCAGTGGAGCGACTGCTGGCGACCAGAGAAAGTAGTGGCGCCGAGGAATATTCTCCGGCGCCCTTTTTGTGATGTGTTGGCGTATTGCGCCATAGCGTCCAGCAACAATGCCGTTGAATTGGTGCGATAGGCGAGGGACTTCTGTCCCGATCTGCGCGTACACCGGCCCAACCTTCAAGGCTGGGATGCGCGAGCAGAGCGAGAAGCGAACCAGGGCGAGCGGAGCAGTCCAAGCCCAGAGGGCCGAGCGCGGCGTCCACTATCGCTATTCGTTCTCGTCCTCATCCTCGTCTTCAGCCTCGTTTTCGAGCCGTTCGATTTCTTCGAGAATCAGCGGTGACTGAAGCTGACGCTGGCGTTCCTGGCGCAGTTGCTTATAGTTGACGGGGCTGGCCGATGCGCGCCTGCCTGTGAAGTGGCTGGACAGGGCAGGAATGTCGTTCACTCCCTATGTTCACCCACCAGCCAGAGCAGCATAGCCAAGACATCGTCGAGAGGGGCGCTGGCATCAATCTCTAATCCTGCAACACGTCGCAACACTGGCTCGACGCTTTCCACCAGGCCCAGCACACGAGCGACTTCGTCAGGACGCTTCCCATACGGATTGTTTGTCCTTGTGCGCAATCGTTCGACGATGACATCAGCAGGCGCACTCAGCAGGACAACGTGGTCGAACTGAGGCAGGAACTTTCCCATATTCGCCGCACACCCGCTCAGGAACAGCACATCGGCATCCTCGGTGGATAGGAAGTCCTGGATGCGGTCCTCGCGCCATACCCAGTCTCTGTCAGCTTCCACTGGCGACCCGAGTGCGCCAGCGTCGCCGAGGTACTCCACCGCCATCCACTCAGAGAACTCGTTGCAGTCCGCATCCGCGGCCTTATATCCGCGTGCAGCAAGCGCGCCGATGACCGTGGA
>JBDTAI010000333.1:0-11208 GCA_039924685.1 Ktedonobacterales bacterium | reverse complement strand
GCCGACGGCGACTGGCAAGACGGCGCTGGCGATTGCGCTGGCCGAGCGTCTGCGCGCCGCCACACTGGCGCGCATCTGCGAGGCGGTGGCGGCAGACTCACGCCAAATCTATCGTCAGATGGACATTGCGACCGCCAAGCCCAATCCCGCCGAACGCGCCCAGCTTCCGCACCATCTGCTCGATGTCGTCAATCCCGATGAAAGCTACACGCTGGCGCAGTATCAGCGCGACGCGCAAGCCGCCATCGCCGCGCTGCATGCACAAGGAAAGCTGCCCCTGCTGGTCGGTGGGACGGGCCTCTATGTGCGCGCCGTGGTGGATGGGCTGGCGATCCCCGAAGTGGCGCCCAATCCCACACTACGCGCCGAACTCGAGGCGCAGGCTGCCATCGAGGGAGCTGCCACCCTGCACACGCGCCTCGCCACGCTCGATCCCGCTGCCTCCACCAGCATCGCGCCGACCAATCGCCGTCGCGTGATCCGTGCGCTGGAGGTCTGTATCGTCACGGGCCAACCATTCTCGGCGCAGCAGGGGACCCGCCCCACCCCCTATCGCGCGCTGCTGATCGGCTTGAATATGGATCGCGCCGCGCTCTATGTCCGCGCCGACCGGCGCATAGATGCGATGGTGTCGTCGGGGCTGGTGGAGGAGACGTGCACGCTGGTTGCGAACGGTTATGGCTGGGAGCTACCCGCAATGTCGAGCCTGGGCTACCGCGAAATCGGCGCCTATCTGCGCGGCGAGACGACGCTGGCCGGGGCGACCGAACGCTTCAAGTTGGCGACGCACGCCTACATCCGCCGCCAACTCACGTGGTTTCGCGCCGATGCGCGCATCCACTGGCTCGACGCTGCCCTCCCCATCGCAACACTCGCCGCCGAGGCCGAGGCGCTGGTGATGACACATGCGCCATAAATGAGATGCCACCAGTAAAGCGGCTGTTCGCATAGCGCATGATCGTTGCGTAAAGACATTGTTCAGGAGGCTCGATACCAACTGGGCATATTTCTGTTCCGCCGCGAACGAGTGAACCCGCTATGCAGCCGCTCCACCACCCGGCGGCGCGGTTTCCTGGGAGGATCCGACGCCCCGCGTTGGCGTGCTCCTCCCCGCATGGGCGGATATGCGCCGTACAGCCACGCTGCTCGGCGGCGAAGCGCGACAGGTCATCGCTCGATTCAGGCAATCCCCACCATCGAGATGCATTTACCCTGAGAGCATAGGCGTCGGCTTGAAATAGATGTTCCAGGCGTGGTACGCTATCCTGGCGCCTTCCGCATGATGCGTGGGCATAGAGAATACATCATCAGCAACGTCGCTGCTCCGCCCGTTGTGGGGTAGGGGGTTTTGCACCCCACGTGAGGGGCGTTCTACCTGGGCCTGTATCTTCAACTTGCCACGTCGTGCCGTATTGCTTCTGTATCTGCCGCTTGCAAAGCGCATGGGGAGGTTTCACTTGATCAACCGCGAATTCACGGTCGCCAACGAGTATACCTATAATCGGTCAAGTCCGGTGCGCTGGATCGCTTCCCATATACTGCGCTACAAAGGTTATCTGGCGATCTTCATCATGGGAACTGTGCTGGCCGAGGCGCTCAACGCCACCGTGCCAGGCCTGACCGGCGCCGCCTTCAATGAAGTGCTGAAAGCGCATCCCGATCCGACCGCGCTGCTGCGCATCGCGCTGGAGACGCTTGGCGTGGTGCTGCTGCTGCTGATCGCCGGTCCGGCGGGCGTCTTTGGCAGCGAGGTGATCGCCCAACGCATCGAGCGCGACTCGCGTGAGGAACTATATCTCAGTCTGCTTGCCAAGAGCCAGACGTACCACAACCAGCAGCGCGTGGGTGACATCATGGCGCGCGCCACCAACGACGTGCGCCAGCTCAATCCACTGATGAATCCCGGTGTCAGCCTGATCCTTGATTCTTTCAGCGCGCTGGTGTTGCCGATTATCTTTATCGGGTTCATCAACTGGCAGTTGCTCTTTGCACCGCTGCTCTTCACCGTGGCGTTCCTCCTCTCCGTGCGCAGGTACACGCGCAAGCTCACGCCCGTCACCGCCAACATGCGTATGCAGTTCGGCGCGATGAACGCCGGACTCGAAGAGACGATCACCGGCATCGAGGTCGTCAAATCTACTGCGCAGGAGCCACAGGAACAGGCCAAGTTCACGCGCAATGCCCGTGGCTACCGCGACTACTATGTGCAGAACGGCGAGATTCAGGCGCGCTACCTGCCGCTGTTGCTGATCGCCGTCGCCATCGTGATCGCCTTCCTGCATGGGCTACTGCTCGTGTCGTGGGGCCAACTCTCCATCGGCGGCCTAATCGCATATATGGGCTTGATGGCGCTGTTGCGCTATCCCAGCTTCATCTCGATCTTCACTTTCGCGCTGGTGCAGCTTGGCGTTGCGGGCGCCGGACGCATTCTGAACGTGATGAAGGAAGAGACCGAACTCGACGAGAACACCAGCGGCTATGAGGGCGAGATACGTGGCGACGTGGCCTTCGACCATCTGACCTTTGCCTATGCCGACTCGCAGGGCAAGGCCTCCGAGTTGCGCGACATCTCACTCCGCATCCCGGCGGGCCAGACATTAGCCATCGTCGGCCAGACCGGCTCCGGCAAGACCACGCTCACCAAGCTGGTGAACCGCACCTACGACGCCACCGAGGGCCGTGTGCTGGTGGATGGAGTGGATGTGAAAGACTGGAGCCTGGACCGCCTGCGTGGGCAGATCGGCGCCATCGAGCAGGATGTCTTCCTGTTCTCGCGCTCCATCGCCGACAACATCGCCTTTGGGCTAGGCGAGGATGTGACCCGCGAGGCGATTGTGGCAGCGGCAATGCAGGCGCAGGCGCACGAGTTCATTCTGGCGCTGCCCCAGGGCTACGATACCGTCGTGGGTGAGCGCGGTGTCACCCTTTCCGGTGGACAGCGGCAGCGGCTGGCGATTGCCCGCGCACTACTCACCAATCCGCGCATCCTGATCCTTGACGACGCCACCAGCGCGATTGACAGCGCCACCGAGGACGCAATCCAGCAGGCGCTGCGCAAGGTGATGCAGGGCCGCACGACGCTCTTGATCACGCCGCGCCTCTCGCAGATTCGCTGGGCGGATCAGGTGGCGCTGCTGCGGCGTGGTGAGCTTGTAGATGTCGGCACACATGACGAGTTGATGGTGCGTAGCAACCTCTATCGCCGCATCTTCCTACGCTACGATGGCGCCACACCCAATGGGTCGCTCGTGGCGGAAGTGGCAGATTATGGCGAACCAGAGCCTGCCACCGCCGGATAACGTTGGGCGATCTCCAGCCCGCGCAGGCGGGCTTGGTGGCCGAATGGCCTCTAGGCGCGGGTTTACCCGCTGGCAATTACAGACTGGGAGCAACACAATGGGCTTTGTCATGGACGGTCTCGATGCCGAGGCATACGACAGGTCATACTCCGACCGCGCGCTGGTGAAGCGCATCCTGGGTTACTTCCGTCCACAGGGGCGGCTGATGCTGTCCGTCGCGGTCGCGGTGCTCATCAGCTCTGCGCTCGACGCCGCGCTGCCGATCCTGATCTCGAAAGGCATAGACCTCTTTGCGGTCTCGCATGATGGCGGCGTGACGACCATCAGCCTGATCGTCGGCGCGATCCTGCTGGCGGGCGGCCTCTCGTGGCTGCTCAACTTTGTGCGTCAGGCATATTCGGCGCGCGCGGTCGCCAATGTGGTGCTGAAGCTGCGTGAAGACGCCTTCGCCGCTGTGCTGAAGCGCGATATGTCGTTCTACGACGAGTTCGCCTCCGGCAAGGTGGTGAGCCGCGTCACCAGCGACACCGAGGACTTCGCCACCGTCGTCACGCTGGTGCTCAGTCTGCTCAGTCAGTTGATGATCGTCGTGATCATCCTGATCGCGCTGTTTGTGATCAGCGTGCAACTGACGTTCCTGGCGCTGATCATCGTGCCACTTGTCGTGATCATCGCGCTGGCCTTCCGCCGCATCGCGCGTGTCACCACGCAGCGGGCGCGGCGGGCGCTGGCGAGCGTCAACTCGCTGGTGCAGGAGACGATGAGCGGTATCTCGGTCGCCAAGAGTTTCAGGCAGGAGCGGACGATCTATGGCGAGTTCCGCGTCGTCAACCAGCGATCATATGCCGTCAATCTGCGGCAGGGCTTGATCTTCAGCGCGATCTTCCCAATGCTCAACACGATTGCGGGCCTGGGAACGGTGATTGTGCTGTACTTCGGCGGCATACTGACCCTGCAACATGCCGTCAGCGTCGGCTCGTGGTATCTCTTCATCCAGGCCATCGACTTCTTCACCTATCCGCTCACCAGCATTGCCTCGTTCTGGAGCCAGTTCCAGCTTGGGTTGGCGGCTTCTGAGCGTGTCTTTGCGCTGGTGGACGCGACGCCGCGTGTGCAGCAAACCGACGAACGGCCGGTGGCGCGCATGCAGGGCCGCATCGCCTTCGACAGGGTGGACTTCAGCTATGTGGAGGGGACGCCAGTACTCAGCGACTTCTCGCTATCGATTCCCGCCGGGCAGACGGTGGCGCTGGTGGGGCATACCGGCGCAGGCAAATCCACATTGGGCAAGTTAATCGCACGCTTCTACGAGTTCCAGGGTGGCAGGCTGTTGATCGACGACCACGACATTCGCACCTTCGATCTCACGCAGTATCGCCGCCATCTTGGCGTGGTGCCACAATCGCCGTTCCTCTTCAATGGCACGGTGGCCGACAACATCAGGTATGTCCGCCCGGAGGCCAGCGACAAGGAGATCGCGCACGTGGCGCAGCGCGTGGGCGCGGGTGACTGGCTGGAGGCGCTGCCACAGGGATTGGAGACGCCGGTGGGCGAACTGGGGCGCGGCCTCTCGCTGGGGCAGAGGCAACTGGTGGCGCTGGCGCGGCTGCTGCTGCAAGACCCCTCGATCCTGATTCTGGACGAGGCGACGGCGAGCGTGGACCCACTGACCGAGGCGGAGATTCAGGAGGGGCTTGATGAGGCGCTGGCCGGACGCACATCGATTGTGATCGCCCACCGCCTCTCGACGGTCAAGCGCGCCGACCGTATCCTCGTACTCGATCATGGGCGCATCGTCGAGGAAGGGACGCACGACGAGTTGCTGGCGCGCGGCGAGCGCTACGCTCAACTCTACAACACCTACTTCCGCCACCAGAGCGCCGACTATGTGCCAGGCGGCGGCTTCGTGAAGGTGGCCGAGGGTCTCGATCTTCAGCTCGCAGGCGCGGAGCTGTAGTTAGGATACTGGCCAATTGATCTGAGGAGGGGACGAGATGGCGCTGCAAGATGCTACATCTCGCCCACCTCTGGCGCAACCACAACTGGTTGCTGCTCTGGGGTGGGCAACTCGTCTCAGTCGTCGGCTCACAGGTGTCGCAGCTTGCCTACCCACTGCTGATGCTCGCGCTGACAAAATCGCCTGCCCAGGCGGGCTTCCTCAGCGCCGTCCGCGCGCTGCCCTATCTGTTGCTTGGCCTGCCCGCTGGCGCTTTTGTTGACCGCTGGGACCGCAAGCGCGTGATGAACGTCTGCGATGCCGTGCGGGCGCTGGCGCTCGGCAGCATACCACTGGCGCTGGCATTGGGGCGGCTCACCCTGGCGCAACTGAATATCGTGGCGCTGCTGGAAGGCGCGCTCAGCGTCTTTTTCAGCCTGGCAGAGACGGCAGCCCTCACTCGTGTGGTGGCGCGGGAACAGATTCCGGCGGCGACCACGCTCAACGAGGTGACGCTGAGTATCGGCTCACTGCTCGGCCCGGCGCTTGGCGGACTGATTTTCGCGGCAGGCTGGGGATTCGCCTTCCTCGCGGATGCGATCTCCTATGTGGTTTCGGCGGTTTCCGTCTGGTTCATCCGCGCCGACCTGACCCCAACACGGACAACAGATGCGGGAAGGTTGCTGGATGACATCCGTGAGGGTGTGGCCTGGCTCTGGCGCCCTCGCTGATGCGCTTTCTGGCGCTGGTGGTGGGTGCGACGATCCTGATCGAGTCGGGCTACATCCTGATTGTGATTCTGCTGGCGCAACGTATGGGCGCCTCGTCCGCCATGATCGGGCTGGTGCTGGGCGCAGGTGGCCTGGGCAGTGTGATGGGCGCGCTGCTCTCTGGTCCCGCCATGAAGCGGCTGACGTTTGGGCAGATCGCGCTTGGCGTCCACTGGATTTGGGCGCTGCTGCTGCCCCCTCTTGCTCCTGGCGCCTAATCCGCTGGCGCTTGGCGCCATCACTGCCGCTGCCTATGGCATCACGCCGATCTTCTTCGTCGTGCAGTATACCTACCGGCTCTCGCTCACCCCCGACACGCTGCAAGGGCGTGTCAACAGTGTCTTTCGCTTACTGCTCTTTAGTGGACAACCGCTCGGCCTCGCGCTGGCGGGACTGCTCAGCCAGTCGCTCGGCGCAAACCATGCCATGCTGGTGTTCGCCGCCCTGCTGCTACTGCTGGCCCTGCTGGTCACATTCAACCGCAGACTGCGCTCCGCTGGCAAACTCTCGCAGATCACAGCCATCGCTGAGTGAGACCTCGCAGCACATTGGGCGCAACGTCAGGACGTAGCCGTGATCGTTCCCATCATGGTGGGATGGATCGAGCAGTGATACGTGTAAGTGCCTGCCTTCGTGAAGGTGAGACTGAAGGTGGCATTCTGTCCAAGCATCCCTGAATCCCACGACGCCGGATCACCACTGTCGCTGGTCGTCGTATGCTCCGTAAGGTCTTTGTTCACCCACTCCACGGTATCTCCCACCTTGATAGGCAGTGATTTTGGCGAGAAGGCGAAACCACTGATGTCAATAACCCACGTTTTCGGCTTCGGCGTGGGCGTGGGCGTTGGTGGCTTCGGCGTCGCAGTGGGTGTCGGCTTTGGGCGTGGTGTCGCCGTCGGAGCAGGTCGTCGGGTGGGCGTTGCCGTCGGATTTGGGCGCGCTGTGTTCGTGGCGGTGGGTCGTGATGTTGCAGCGGCGGTTGCAGAAGTGGTCACCGCAAGCGTTGCAGTCGCGGCGATAGTAGCTGTTGGGTTGGTGGTTGCGCTGCTTGATCCGCTACAGGCAACCAGTAGTGCCATCAGCGCCAGCAAGAGGCTCGCACTCCACGGAAGCAATTGACGCCGCATACAAACTTGCATACGCATGGCTACCCCTCAATTTCGCCGCCATCCACCCTGTAAAAATGGTCAACAGCATGCGGCTTGAAGGGGTATACGTTCGCCTGTTACACGGCGATGGAGTTGCGGCGCTACAGCGTTTTCAGCATCTTGCTGGAGCGGATCAGGAGGGTGAAGCCTTCCGCTTGCGCCTCTGCAACCAGCGCCTCCTGCCAGTCGGGAACGACAAGCTCCAGCCGCCGTCCCGGACTCTGCTGGCGCAAGGTCTGGCGTAGCGTCTGCACGAGCAAGGGAGCGAGATCGGCATGGGCAGGATCGAGCATCGGCCAGCAATTGGTGATGCCGCCAGGGCGTGTGCGGGCGTTATAGGGCGCTGTGGCGACCACTGCGCCATCCTGTGAACGCACGAGAAGCTGACGCTGCCGATTACCTGAGAGTGGAGCAAACACCGACATTGCCACCCGTTCACCGGACGTGACACGCTGATCATCTTCTTTGACCGGATTCAGCGCCGCGACCTCTGGGGGAGTGATGCGCTTCACAAGCTCGAAGCGCGCACGCCACTCGGCGATGGAGGTATCAGCCAGCGAGTAGCCAGCAGGTAGAGGAGGGGCGGACATCGGCGAGACCTGCGGATGCGAATAGGTGAGGCTATCCATCACACGAGTGAAGCCGAGACTGGTGTAGAGCGTGACCGCAGGCAGGTTGTCCGCAATCACGTCGAGCGCCAGCGAGGTCGCCCCGCGCTTCTGCGCGAAGACAATGGCCGTCTCGACCAGTTGGCGCGCTATTCCACGACGCCGGTACGCTGGCAGCACAGCAACATTGGCAATCTCGCGGCGCTGACCGCCACCCTGGCGCATCAGAAAGACGCAGCCAACGGGCGCCCCATCTTCCTCCGCGATGAATCCCCGAAACAGATCCCGCATCGCCGGTACAATCCCTTGCGCCAGCGCGAGGAGCGGCCAGAGGTAGCGCAGACTGCGCAACTGAGCGACGATGGCTTGCGCCTCGTCGTCCTGCAAGCTCCACTCAGGATGATCGGGGTACTGGAATGAGTGCAACGTGACGTTGATCAGGCCGGGAATATCGCGCGGCAACCGAATTGGGCGAATGGTGGCCATCGTAGGTATCCTTTGCCTCACTACGGTCTCACTATGCGCTTGCCTGGCTATGCCTCCGACAGCGACCGCTCTTTCACATGCATCTTGATGCCATTGAGCGGCATGGCGGTGACGCGATAGAACTGGATGATCTGCTGGTCGGGCGCCAGTTCCAGCATGTAGCGGCGCAACACCTGCGAGATCAGCGCCTTGATCTCCACTTTGGCGAAGTTGATGCCGATGCAGATGCGCGGACCACCACCGAAGCCTACCAGCGAATAGGGCGTCTTTTTGTGTTCCTCGCGCGGGGGCGCAAACCTGTCGGGATCAAATTGCGCCGGATTCTCCCACACATCGGGCAGTAGGTGCGTCGCCACAATCGAATAGAAGACATAGGCGCCGGCTGGCACATGATAGCCTGCGAAGTCGAAGTCCTCCACCACGCCGCGCGGCCCATTGGCGACCGGCGGATAGAGTCGTTCCGCCTCACTCAGCGCGTTATCCAGCGCCCGCATGCGTTTGATATCGGCCAGCGTCGGCTCCGTCGTCGGCCCCACCAGCGCGAGTTGCTCATCCAGCAGGCGCTGCGCCTCGTCGGGATGCTGCGTCAGCAGGTAGAGTAGCCACGCGACAAGGCTGGTCGAGGTTTCGTGTCCGGCCACTAGCAGGATGTTGGTATGCGCGATGATCTGATCGTCGCTGAGGGCATGGTCCTGATCGTCGCGCGCCTGCACCAGCATGCCCAGTATGTCGTCGGTGGGATGCTCACGGCGTTCCTGAATCTTTGGCATCAGCAGCGCATAGAGCTGAGTATGAAGCTGATCCATGCGCTCATTCCATTCCTCCTGGCTGTTGACGAACATGCCCAGCATCAGCATCTGCATGAAGATGTCGCGGAACTGGTCCACCTCCGGCCCGGAGCGCAGGCCGGTCAGCGCCTCGGCGGCCACGTCGAAGGTGATCTTCCGCGCCTCGTCGTAGACATCCACCTCGCCACGCGCAGCCCAATCGCTGATGCGCTCACGGATGATGCGGTTCATCAACGGCACATAGCGGTCCATATAGTTGATGGTGAAGCCAGGGTTCATCATGCGGCGATGCTCGTCATGCGCGGCGCCGTCCATCGTCAGCAGCCCATCGCCGAAGATCTCAATCACGCTGAAGAAGTGGCCCCAGCCCTCTTTGTGCGAGAACTTGAGCCGGTCGCTCTGCAACACGAGGCGATTGGCTTCCGGGCCAACCAGAAACACCATATCCACACTATTGTCGTAGAAAGCTTTTGCGCGAAAGATCGGCCCATGCCGCTGATACATCTCCACCAGGAACGGGCCGGTCCGCATCATATAGTCGTCGGGTAGTTCCACTTGTGGGATCGCCTCAAATGGGCGCACGGCGGTATCCGTCGCTGCGTTTGCGGGCGTTGTATTCTCAAAGTTCTCCATCGTCATCCACAACGCCGAGCCTATGCTTCCACACAAGCGCCGGCGCCGCTCCTGTCCCCTTGTTGATTGGACGAAGTTCCAGCGGCGCTCCTACACCCGGCCATCGCTATCGCAGGGAGCGCGCACTGGAACGTATACGCGCAGATCACCACTTGTGTTGAGGCGTCTCTCAGATTTGGGGGATAGGCGAAGAGATCGGTTTTAGCCCTACCCCTCACACCCACGCGACCTCACCCCACCCCTCTCCTGCAAAGAGAGGGCGACAGTAGGAATGGCCGCGATCCACTTGCTAATTCTTCAAGTTCTGTGTGACGTATTTGTGAACGGCGTCCCAGCTAGTGGCGGGCAACAGAATGTCCTGCCCGTCGTTCGACACCGCATCCGTCAGCACATTCTGATCGCTAAGGCCAACATGCGCAGCATTGTTGAAGTCCATCTTCTCAGCGAAGAGACTCAGATCGGCGAGCGAGAGGTTAGTATACATCGCCTGCTGTAAGGAGTCAGTAGCGGGCAGCAGCCCCGGCCACGCCGTCACGCTGCGCGCCCGGCCCAGGATCGCGCGGATCAGCAGTTGTTGCCGCGCCGAGCGGGCAAAGTCGCTGGCCTCGCTCAAAGGCGTCAGCACATAGCGGGCGCGGGCATACTCGATGGCCTGCTCGCCGTTCATGTGCTGCGATCCACTGTTGAAGTGAATGATCTTCCAGCCAGCATTGATCGCAGGGTCATCGTTGATCGGGTAGCGGGCGGTGAAAGCTGTCGGCACAGTGATGTCCACGCCACCCAGCGAGTCAACCAGGTTGCGGAAGCCACTGAAGTCAATTGTTACCCAATAAGTCACATCGAGGCCCGTCACATCGCTCACCTTGCGCGCCGCCTCGGCTCCCCCGGCCTGCCTGCCCGCGAGTATGCCGTTAAAGCCGTTGTAGTAGCCGTCCCGATAGGCTGTGTTGATCTTGCTATACTGGCCGGAGCCGGGTGGCACCTGCGCCCACAGATCGCGCGGCACAGAGATCAGCGTCGTCGCGTGGTCGCTAGGGAGCAGGCTCATCACCATCATGCTATCGGTCAGCAGCGCGCCGTCGTGACCAGCGCCGCCATAGCTCAACACGACGATGTTGATACGCCCGGCGCCGCTCATATACCCTGTCTGGGAGGTGAACGGCCCCTGTGGCGAGATCGCCGCGCCGAAGTCATAGGCGCGTTTCAGGCCGAGGCCACCGAGGATCAGCGCCAGGATCAGCGCCACCAGCAGTGTATAGCCAACAATACGCCGCCAGCGAGGTCGGCGCCGACCACCAGGAACTCCCAGCATGCGTGGCGCGTTGCGGGCGCGTCGTGGTGGCAGCGGCGGTGAGTCTGGGGGCAGGGGCGATGTATCGTCGAAGCCAAACATCCCCAGCGGGCGGCGTGGTGCGGCCGACGGCGTCTGACGCGCGCCAATCGAGCGATTGGCTACCTGTGGTCCCTGTGGGCCGCCTGCACGTGATGGCGATGGCATGGGTGTGTTGGGACGGTTGGGACGGTTGGGACGGTTGGGGCG
>JBDTAI010000332.1:0-2832 GCA_039924685.1 Ktedonobacterales bacterium | reverse complement strand
CGATGATCGGCAGTGAGGAGGTGTTGCTCACCAGCAGGGCCGCTTTGGGGGTGATGGCGTCGAGCCGCTTGAAGAGCGTCTTCTTCTCGTCGAGGTTTTCGATGATCGCCTCGAGTACCAGATCGCGGTCGCCGAACTCATCGAGATCGAGCGTGCCACGGAAGCGCCCTTGATACTCCTGCGCCTGGTCGGCGGTGATTCTGCCCTTGCCCTGCAACATCTGCCACGCGCCCTGCACACGTGAGATGCCACGGTCCAGCAGTTCCTGATTGACTTCGGCCATCAGCACATCATAGCCCGCCTGGGCCATCGTCTGCGCGATGCCGCTGCCCATCAGGCCGCCACCGATCACGCCAACTTTCTCGATCTTGATCGCCATTGATCGCGTTCCCTTTCGTCTATCAATCCGTCGAAAAGCAGCATGTGATACCGCCCTATAGCATATCGCACAAGGCGTCGCTATGGCTATACTGGCTGGCGCAAAAATGGCGAGGGGGAAGGTAAGTATAGGCCGTGTTAGTGAGCGTGGGGGAACTAAAGCAATCAGGGGCGCTGGAGAATGCTGTGGTCGCCGATGTGGCGCCAGTTGATATGCGCCTCGCCGGGGCCATCTCGGCGCCGTAGTGGAAGGTAGCGCGTCCGTTGGGCGACCAGGTCATCTCGAAGATTCAGGCGATGTGCCATATTGTAGGTGGCGTTAGTGTAGGTGGCGTTCGGTGGCAATCCGCTTCGATTCGTCGTTTTGTTCCTCTGTCTACCCCAGATGGCGGAACCAGTCCTCGGTCTCGTATGCCTGTGGCTCTCTGTCGGCGGCGCGCAGGTCGGCGATGATGTCAGTCAGCATGTCTTCGGGTGTCACGTTGCGTGCCTGGGCGGCCTGTTCCAGTGTGGCATACTGCGGTGAGTTCAATCGTGTGGCTCATGAGATGCCCCTCTCGCTGCTGATAGCCGCCTGATGCCCAACTACGCCCAATGATGCCCAGGAATATATGCGCTGGGTCAGCATATTATGCGGCTGCTGGGTCTTCAGACGTTCTCGCTTGCGGCGAACGCCTGCCACTTCGCGGCAAGTTCCGCCAGCAGCGGCGCACGTTCGGCGTAGCGTTCGGCGGGCGGGCGCCACTGACCAATGGTAGCCGTCTGCTCCTGGAGCATCCCCAGCGCCGACCTGTAGGAGCGCATCACTGGTGGAAAGAGCGCCGCATCGCCAAAATCCTGCTGTCCGCGGGTTGCCCTATCCACCGACTGCACAGCAGGGATGGGTATTTCCAGATAGGTGTAGTGGCCGCGTTTGGTGTACCAGGCGCGCACATCGGCCAGCCTGTGGACCGGCGCGCCGCCCTGCGTTGCCGCCAGCGCCGCTACATCGAAGTCGCCCACCGGACCAAAGGGTAGCGCATGCAGGTGCGCGTGATACACCGTCTGGCGAAAGACGCCATGCTCGAAGAAGCTGGGAACGCCATACGCCGCCGTCAGAAAGCGTCGCATGCGCCGTTTGAGCGCCAGAAACTCGGCTTCGAGTACGGCGGGAACATCGCCATAGCAGGCATAGTGGGCATGTGGAATGATCAGCGTATGTCCGGCGACCAGCGGCGCATGATCGGCTAACACATAGAAGTGGGGCGTCTGGGTGAGGATGATCTCGACGCCGCGCCGCTCGCAGAACGGGCACCCCGCCGCGAACGGCGCTACAGTGCCGCTATCGTTCATGCTATTCATATCACTGGCGCCCATCGTCTATTCCCTCTTGGAGGGAACAGCGCCACCGGAAGCGAACATGTTACGCAACCTGCCGTTGGTAGCGCGGGTCGGTTCCCAGGGCGGCAATTCGATGGCGGGTGCGTCTGATGGCGGCGGCGCAACGGCAGTGCGCGCTGTTCCTGTGCGGCGCACGACGCTGGAAATTCTGGATGTTGCGGCGGTTCCCTTGGCTGATCCACGTGTGTTCCTGGCGGCGCTGCTGGCAACGGCTGTGAGGGAACTATGCGCCACGGCAAGGCCACCGGCAGGCAGCGGCCACGGTTCAGGCTTCGCATCGGAGAATGGCCACGGGCGCGCAAAGCGGTTGACCAGGTAGTACAGGAGAATGCAGAGCAGCATCACAACGATGCCGGTCCACTGCGCCTGCTTGAAGATGTTGACACCCAGGAAGGGCGTGATCGGCTCGGAGCCACGGAAGAAGAAGACGATCAGTTGACTCAGGCCATACATGAAGGCGTAGAGCGTGAAGAAGAGACCGGCGCGCAGACGCGGCAGTGTGAAGCGCAAGGGCCAGAGGATCGCCAGCATGATCACGTTCAGCAGGATTTCGTAAACCGGCGCGGGCTGGTAGGGGATGCCCTGTATGGCGAAGCTGTGGGTGTTGAGATAGACCACCGCCCACGGCAGGATGTGCGGATCGCTGACATAGGCGATGCAGGGCGAGTGCGCGCAGATGTTCGCCGGAATGTTGACGGCAGCGCCCGCCTGCATGCCGAGGATGTCGCCGTTGATAATGTTGCCGAAGCGCCCGAAAATCTGGCCGATGGCGGCGAAGAGCGCGCCAGCGTCAATCGCCAGGAAGCGATCAAAGCCATAGCGAGGCCCCAGCACGAAGAGGGCCGCCGATCCCAGGAAGATCGCGCCGAAGAAGGCCATGCCACCGTTCCACACCGCGATGATGTTGATCGGCTGGAGCAGATAGTGCTGCACGAGATCGGGCTGCTGGATGACGAAGTAGAGCCGCCCGCCGACGAGGCCCGCTATCGCTGTCCAGAGGAAGAGGCCCCACGCCTGGTCTTCGCCGATGCCCATGCGGCGCACCCAGCGCAACACGAAAAAGAGGGCAATGCT
>JBDTAI010000331.1:0-8891 GCA_039924685.1 Ktedonobacterales bacterium | reverse complement strand
CGATGCGATACTCCGTCTTGCCGCTCAACACAAAGATATGGCCATTGGGTAGCCGCAGCTCGACCACTGCTGGTAGCTCATAGGGTGGCGCGTTGAGCGCAATTGGCGCTGCTGGATCGGGCGCCGTTGCCCTCAGTGTTTGTCGCGCTGGCTGTCGCGCCTGCTGTGGTGTTGCGTTGGCCCAATCGACCGCCACATTGCCTGCCACCTGGGAGGAATTGACGGCTACTAATCCGCCGGAGAACGGTGGTGTGGCATAGGCGCTGGTGAAGGAGTGCGCGTAACCGTCAGCACTCCTTCCCCGTTGCGCACCTGCATCTTGCCCTGCGTCAGCCGTTGGATCAGTTGCGCTGCCCGGTTCACCGGGTTCCAGACTGGCGCCACAATTCTGGCAGAAGAGTGTTCCTGGCACATCGGTGCGGCCACACTGGTGACAGACGAGCATGGAATTGGTCCCTCACTTCCCGGCAGCATTCCCGCGCTGAGGGAACAGCCTGATCACCGCGAATGCCTGTCGAACGCCCATCCGCGCAGTTCCCGCAGCCATCCTCACATCACGCCTGTCATGCCCATCCAAATACCCGCTCTTCACACTTCAACAGATGAGCGGCGACTATGCGGAGCGGTGTGATGAGGAAGCAGTCTCGCCAGCATCTTAATCACAATCGTCTCTGCTGTCAAGACATTCTGGTAAGCGTCTGGCAAAGGGCGAGTTGTCAGGCGGTTCGCATGATGTTCGGCGTGGGCGTGTGGTGGTTAGTAGAGTTGGTGGGGGTAGTGGTCTGCCCGATGCTCCATTCGGCTTTCCAGACGTCGGCTCGCTCCAGCAACTCCTGTGCGTTGGCGCGTGAGGCGCCTGTGCTGGCGCCCCCCAGCATCTGACTGAGTTGCTCGATGCGCGTGCCATTGGTCAGCAGACGCACCTGCGTGGCCGTTCGGTCGCCGATCAGCGCCTTCGAGACATCATAGTGTTCGTCGCCAAGCGCCGCGATCTGGGGCAGGTGAGTAACACACAGTGTCTGGTGCGCCTGACCGAGCCGCCAGAGCTTTTCGCCGACCACCTGCCCGCTGCGCCCGCTAATGCCTGCGTCAATCTCATCGAAGATCAGGATGGGAACAGCGTCGGCGCTGGAAAGGATCGTCTTGAGCGCCAGCATCAGCCGCGAGGTCTCGCCGCCGGAGGCGATGCGCGCCAGCGGCTTGAACGGCTCGCCCGCATTCGGCGCGATCAGGAACTCCACCTGGTCAATGCCGGTGGCGGTGAAGGTATAGGCGCCGGGCGTCAGTGGCTCGCCTGCTTCCACACCTGCCTCTAGCTCGCCCCGTACGTGTGCTGGCGGCTCAGGGGCAGCCCCACTAACCTCTGGCGCGACGCTTGCTATGCTGGTTGCGGCGGATCGCCGCCCGTTGACGCGCTGCTCTGGCTTTGCTGGTTTCCTCTGCTTGCCATGCCCCTGTTGCGCGTCTGAGGTGGCGCCGGTCCGCTCATTGCGCGCCGCTAGCGCCAGATGTTCCGCTGTGACGAACGCGCCATCCGGGTCGGGACGATGGGTCATCTGCACGCGGAAGCGCGCCCGGCGCATATTCAACTCGTCGAGTTCGCGTTCCATCGCCTGCGCCAGCGCGGCGCCTGCCACCTGTCGGCGCTGCGAGAGCCGGGCGGAAAGCGCGCCGATCTCGTGTCGCAGTTCGCCATCGCGCCGCTGCAACTCGCTGACGCGCTCCTCACGATGCGAAAGCGTATCGAGATCCTCGAAGGCGGTGTCAGCGAAGGCCAGTATCTCCTCGATGGTCGCGCCATACTTGCGGCGCAGGCGGGCGATCAGATCGAGTCGCTCCTCCACCAGCGCCAGCCGCTGAGGGTCCGCCGCCACGTCCTCCTGATAGGAGCGCACAGCGGCGGCCACGTCTTCGAGCAGATAGCGCGCCTGATCGAGACTGGCGCTGGCCTCACGCAGCGTGTCATCGAGCCGCAGCAGGTCGGTGAAGGCGCGCTGGCCGTTGGCGAGCGCATCAAGCGCGCCCGGGGTATCGCCCGTCTCGTCGCCCGTCTCATCGCCCGCCAGCATCGCATGGATGGCGACGCAAAGTTCGCCCAGATGCTCGGCGTTGGCGAGCATGCGGCGCTCACGTTCCAGGTCATCAAGTTCGTTGGGTTGCAGGTGGGCGGCAGTGATCTCATCCACCTGATAGCGCAGCAGTTCGATGCGCCGCTCGATCTCGCGCTCGTTGCGCCGCAGCCGTTCGAGTTCGCGTCGCGCCGCGCGCCACTCGGCCACCAG
Source organism: Ktedonobacterales bacterium (assembly GCA_039924685.1). Taxonomy (GTDB): domain Bacteria; phylum Chloroflexota; class Ktedonobacteria; order Ktedonobacterales; family JADMIN01; genus JBDTAI01. The sequence continues at coordinate 6,609 of JBDTAI010000331.1, read as the reverse complement.
CCGCGCCACCTGTTCGCGCAGGTCTTCGGTGTGCGCATAGCGGTCGAGATAGTTGATGTGCTGTTCAGGTCGCAGTAACGCCAGATGCGCGCTCTGGCCGTGAATGTCAATCAGATGGGCGCCGAGCCGCTGCAACGTGGAGAGCGGAACCGCCCGCCCGTTGACGCGCGCGATCCCGCGCCCGCTACGCGCCATCTCGCGGGTGAGGATCAACTGACCATCCTCCGGCAGCGCGCCCAGTTCCACTAACAGGGTGGTGAACGTCTCATCGGCGTCACTTGCGGCGCTGGTCGTTCCAGGCGCATCTCCACCAGCGGGTTGCCCAGCGGATGGCCCATTGGTCAGCCGTGCGGGTTGCGCTGTGGTGTCGTCATCAGTGGGTTGCAGCAGCGCCGACACATCAAAGATACCCTCGACAATGGCGCGCTCACTGCCTGCGCGCACGACATCGGCGCCGACGCGCTCACCGACCAGCGCCGAGATCGCATCTACGAGAATGGATTTACCCGCGCCCGTCTCGCCAGTGAACACGTCGAAGTGCGGGCCAAGCGCCAGGCGCAGTTGGTCTATGATGGCGAAGTTGGTGATGGAGAGTTCGATGAGCATGGTATCTCGACGTATCTCGAATCAGTCGGCGAGGTTGTCGCGCAGTTTCGCCGACAGGATGCGATAGAAGTTGGTGGGCGAGCGGCGACGCAGGAAGCGCGTCACATACGCGCTGGTGGTGATGCGTACCCGCGCGCCCGATGGCAACTCACGGTTGATCTGCCCATCAGCCGAGAGCACCGCGCCATCCGACCCGGCCTGAAGCTCCAGCGTGATGGTCGCGCCCGGCTCCAGGATTAGCGAACGATCCGCCACCAGATGCGGCGCGATGGGTGTCAACACGTTGCTGCGCACCTGCGGGTGCAGGATCGGCCCGCCCGCCGCCAGATTGTAGGCAGTTGAACCCGTCGCTGTAGAGACGATTATCCCATCGGCAACGGTCGTGTTATAGGAGTGACCGTCTACCCAGACTCGAATCCGAATGATGCGCGGCTCGGCGCCACGTACCATCACGATGTCATTCAACGCCAGATACTCAGCGCCCTGCGGGTCGTCCTCAAGCTCACCACGCAGCATCGAACGCTCATCCATCCAGTAGGCGCCTTCCAGGTAGAGCGGCAGCTTCTCATCCACTTCTTCCGGCTCAAGCTCGGTGAGGAAGCCCACCCGCCCAAAGTTGATCCCCAGCAGCGGCACGCCCAGCGGGGCGCAGAAGCGCGCGGCGGAGATCAGCGAGCCATCGCCGCCCAGCACCAGCACCAGTTGTGTGCGAAGGAGTTGATCGTCGGCTTCGTGTTCATGTCGACCGGGCGTGGACCAGGCCTCGCGGCCCTCGGCGTGAAAACGGGCGAGCAACTGCTGCGCCAGCGCCACGGCGGCCTCGGAATGTTGCTGATAGACAATCCCAATCGTACGGATGGCCGGCTGGTGGTCAGCAGTGTTCATGCCTGCTCCTCATTAATAGCTCCAATGGCCGCCATTCGCCGCGCCGGACGACCACAGAGCAATCCCATACATCCTACGTGCGGAGCGCCGAACGTGTCAATGTCACCCTTGCCACAGGAGGCGCCAGACAGACGCCAGACAGGCGCCAGCGAGGAATGCGTCCCGACGCACTTGTGATAGACTACAGCCAGCGCATAGGTATACGCATAGCTATCGTCCATCTCTTGCACATCTCTTGCACATCTCAGGAGGAACCAGCATGTCGAGCGCAAACACAGCGCAATCCGGTTTCGCGGAGGTCAACGGCGCCCGCCTCTACTATGAAGTGGCGGGGCAGGGTCATCCACTGGTGCTGACGCATGAGAGCATTGGCGACAATCGGATGTATGACGATCAGTTCGGCGTCTTTGCCCAACACTACAAAACGATACGCTACGATATGCGCGGCTTCGGCCAGTCGTCAGTTCCGTCAGGTCCATTCTCCTTTAGCGACGACCTCTATGGGCTGCTGCGCTTTCTCGGTATCGGGCAAGCGCATGTGCTGGGCATGTCTATGGGTGGCGGAGCCAGCATTGATCTCACGTTGAGCCACCCTGAGATGGTCAGCGCGCTGGTGGTGTCAGGCTCCGCGCTTGGCGGCTTCGACTCTCCTGATGAGGCAAACGATCCGCGCGGGAAAGACTTTGAAGCAGCGGCTCAGGCGGGCGATCACGAGCGGCTCGCCGATCTGGCGGTGGAGGTATGGGTCGTTGGTGATGGCCGCGTGGCTGATCAGGTCAATCCCGCTGTGCGCCAGCGTATTCGCGAGCTGGAGCTGCACAACCTGTCGCTTGGCGCCGACGAGAGCCTGGCGCAACAACTCGATCCGCCCGCCATCGGGCGTCTGAGCGAGATCCATGCGCCCACCCTCGTGATCGTCGGCGACCGTGATATATCCGATATCCAGCAGATCGCTGATTTGCTGGCGCAAGGCATCGCTGGCGCGCAGAAGGTCGTCATACGCAACACCGCGCATGTCCCCAATATGGAGCAGCCAGAGCAGTTCAACCGCATCGTGCTGGACTTTCTGGTGGGCGTGTAGCGTATAGGGCAACTTGGGGCTTAGGGCGCCTGCGCAAACCAGATACGCCGCATCCATCCAGGAAAGAAGCTACTACAGACCGAAGCGTGACAGGCGGAACTGATCGAGCGGGAACTCCGGCGTCTCGTCAAGCGCCAATGCCGCCAGCAACTCGCCGATCAGCGCACCAAACTTGAAGCCGTGGCCTGAGAAGCCTGAGCCAATCACCACGCCCGCGCCGCCCGGATGCCTGTCGAGGATGAAGTCTTCATCGGGGGTCATGTCATACATGCAGCGGTCCACCAGCGCCAGTTCACTATCAGCCACCTCTGGCAGCACGCGCCGCATGAAGTCGCGCACATAGGCGACCTCTTCGGCGTCGGGCGCGTACGGGATGTTGGGGTTGACCTCCGCGCCGATCACATGCGAGGCGACCTTGAGCCAACCTGGTCCTTGCAGTGGAAAGCCGTAGCACTCCATCTCGGCCAGAAAGACCGGGAAGGCGCCCACGCCGAAACGATCAGGCGACGCGCCTAGAAAGTAGCTGACCTGCTGGCGGGTGGCGCGCACCGGCAACGCCAGATCAGGCAGCACATCGCGCACCCAGGGGCCAGCGGTCACCACCACGCGGTCGGCGTCCAGTGTCATGCCATTTTCCAGCGTCACGCGCCCGCCAGAGGCGCCTGTCGGCTCGACCCGCGCCACTCGCGCGCCCTCACGCAGTGTGCCACCCCGCGCCCGCAGCCGATCCGCCAGCGCCTGCACGCACTCCGAGGCGAAGAGCATGCCGCCGTGTGGATTCCAGGTGATCGCATCATACTCGTCGGGGGTGAACTGGGGGAAGCGGACGCGACACTCCTGCGCCGTCAGCCGCGCGACAGGTAGCCCTTCGGCGCGCATCACCTCATAGCCGGGCAGCGTGTGGCCGTCGTCGGCATGGCCCAGCGTCAGCACGCCCGTCTCAGTATAGAGATGGCGTCCGGTCTCATGCGCGAGCGCGTCCCATAACAAGAGGCTGCGCGCTACCATGCGGGTATAGATCGCCTGCGGCCCATATTCGTGACGGATGGCGCGTGTCATGCCATGCGAGGAGGCCCAGGCATGGCCCACGCTGAAGCGTTCGAGCAATGCCACCTGGGCGCCGCGTCCGGCCAGCGCGCATGCCGTCGCCACGCCCATCACGCCGCCGCCGACGACGATCACCTTCGGTCCGCTGCCTCCGTTAGTCTGCGCCATCCGTCGCCTCCCTTCACTTCAGTTCACCTCAGTTCACCTCGGTTCACCTCGGTTCGCCGCGACACTACCTGCGTTGCGCCGCGCCGCTCCCATTGTAGCAGGTTGCGGCAGATTGTCCGCCGCTGGGTTCAGCAGGAGAAGATCATAGGAGAACATCATACAGGTAACGTGTGTTCGGGAGAAGCAAATACGTCCAGGTCCACTTGCGCGCCGAGTTCCCCCAGGCGCTTGCCGAGCAGCTCTTCACCACCCAGGGGATCCGGTTGATCACCAAGGCGCGCACGAACATGCGTGAGCGGCTGCTGGCGTATGCCGACAAGCTGCTGCTGCGCAAGCGGGCGCTCATCGAGCGCATCAACGACCAACTCAAGAACGTCTGCCAGATCGAGCACATCCGCCATCGCAGCCCGTATACCTTCCTGGCGCACCTCCTGGCCGGGCTGATCGCCTACTGCCACCAGCCCAAGAAGCCGCCGCTCCATCTGGATCGCGACCTTGATCTCCTGGCGGCTGGGTAGCGTTTAGCCAGTACTCACGTTCTGCAATATTCCCCCGAACTTCACTTGACACATGCGTCTCTGTGATCCTATACTTACATTGTAAGTTTACGTCGTAAGTATGAGCGAGGCCTGCATGAAACCTGAGACACATAAGCCACTCACCCGCCAGCAGGTGCTGGAAGAGGCGCTGCGCCTGATTGACGAGGAGGGTCTTGAAGCGTGCAGCATGCGCAAGCTTGGCGCTCGGCTTGGCGTCGAGGCGATGTCGCTGTATAACCATGTGGAAAACAAGCGCGCCCTGCTGGACGGGGTCGTGGAGTCGCTTGTTCTGCAGACGCCGCTTCCTGATCGCGCCGAGGTCACACCGCTCAAGGAACTGTGGATCTTCGCCCACTCTATGCGCGATGGTCTGCGCGCTCACCCTCGGGTGCTGCCGCTGATCGCGGCGAGCCCGTTGCGCACGCCGGGCGCGCTACTGATCCTGGACAGATTGCTTGACACCATCCACCGCGCCGGAGTCACTGGCGTGAACTCCATCTATGCCCTGCAGGTCATCGTCGGATATGTCATCGGGCATACCCTCGTCCAGACAGGCGGGCGCGCAATTGACCTGGAGCCAGGGCCGAACGGCCCATCAGCGTGGCGGCAAGTTCCGGCGGAAGAGTATCCACGACTCCACAGCCTGCTGCCAGAGGTGGCGCAGTGGAACCCCGAACGCGAGTTTGACTTTGGACTACAGGCGCTGTTCCAGAGTTTTTTTGGCTCGGACGAATAACCAGAAAGGTAGTTCGGCAATGAACATGACGAACGTGAAACGCAATAAGATAACCAATGGCGATGTGACGCTTGCAGTCAGCGAGATGGGGCAAGGCCAGATGCTGATGTTCTTCAATGGCGGCGGCGCGACGCAAGCCAGCTGGAAGCGCATCATCGCTGCGCTGAAGGGGTCCTATCGCATCGTCACCTTTGACTTCCGCAACCACGGCAAGTCCTCTCGCTCGCATCAGGTGATGGTAGACAACTTCCTGAGCGACGCGGACGTGATGATGGATAGGTATGCTGCCCCGGACCCGATTGTGATCGGCTGGTCGCTGGGGTCTGATCTTGCTGTCTGGTATGCTGCCAAGCATCCCGGCCGAGTGGCAGGATTGTATCTGCTGGATGGCGCTGTGCCCGTCAACCTGGTGCTGGATCCCGCCGAAACCAGGGCCGCGATGCACTCGCCCGTGGCAGTGCTAAGTCCCATCCTCATGTCGCTTTTCGGCATGGGCTACCGGTTGTCTCCCGATGAGTACGCGGATATGACGATTGACCTGAATGCGCGCCGCCCGCAGCTTTCTCAGGCGTACCAGCGCATCACCTGCCCAGTGGAGCTGCATCTGGCCACCCAGCCGATGAGTGACAGGGGGGAGGATTCTGCGAAGAAGAACGCTCTGTGGCGCGCTGGCGGTGAAACGCTTGCCCAGGAGCATCCAGAGTTCACGATCCGCTGGTATGAGGGCACACACCTGCTGCCATACACCAAGCCAGTCGAGCTTGCGCACGGGCTCGATGCGTTCGCCAAGCGAGTTCGCGTTGGCGAGTCAGCCGGACACGCGCTGGCATAAACAAGGTGAGGTCTGGAGAAGCCAACGTGGAGGCGGGCAGTCGCGCGCTTTGGTTTCCGCGCCTCTACTCTCGGCGCTCAAGTTCGTCGGGCGTTGGGTGTTGGAAGAACACCATCCAGGGCTTCATCATCGCTTCGGGAATATAGAAACTTGTGTGCGAAGGCTGCGAATTTCTTACCGCAAGCCGATGTATCAACTCATCCGCCGATACATCGAGAAAGTGTACTTCGCTGCTGGCCCCAAGCTGCTTCGCTCGAGACCGATAGTCCTCGCGTTCCTCTTGTGCCCAGAAGCCGAAATCGAGGATGACATTCGTTCCCAATTCAAGCGCTCTACTTGCGATGTTCCAAAGCATCGCTTCAATGAGACTATGCCGAGCATCATGTGCTGGCTCCTCAGCATCTTGACCGAAAAGACGTATGTGCCATTCATCCGGTGTCAGTCGAAGGGCCGATTGCTCGCGCTCAAGCTTCTGCGCAAGCGTGGTTTTTCCCGAGCAAGGAAGTCCAACCATCAAATGGAGCGTCGCCACACTTACTACTCCTGGAGTTGGTAACGCTACAATTGTAGCGGTGAATCTGGATTGGATCAGCACATCATCGATACGTCAGTTTATGCCTACCACTACCTGTTTATCACTACCCAATGGCAGGCGTGGCAGTGGCGCGCCCGGCCAGAGTGCCCGCCGACGACGATCACTCTGTCCTGTCGTGTG
>JBDTAI010000330.1:0-2583 GCA_039924685.1 Ktedonobacterales bacterium | reverse complement strand
AGCTGGTTGAAAGCCGCACGGTCGCCCCGCTGGCTGCGCGCAATCTGCGTTGCCTCCAGCGCAGAGTCGTCGCCGTTGGGCTGTTGCGGCTCCTGCGTCATCTCTGTTGTTCCCTTGCTCTGCGTCTGCTCTGCTGGCGTCAGGCTCCCCATACCCGCTCACTCCAGCGCCTACTGTGCCTACTGTGCCTACTGTGCCTCATGCGCTGGGGAGTGTCAGCGCATACATCACCCCATCGGCGCTGGTGACATAGAGGCTATCCTGCGTCACCGCTGGTATGGACCCTATCGGCCCGCTACAGGTATAGCTCCAGCGCAGCGACCCATTGCGCGTATCGAGCGCATAGACGTTGAAGTCGTAGGCGCCAACATAGACGACGCCATTCACCACGGTGGGCGCATGGGTGATCCGCCCGTTGGCGCTAAAACGCCAGGTTCGTTCGCCATCCGTCGCCCGTAGCGCAAAGAGTTCGCCGTCATCTGCGCTGACATAGATCGTGTTATCAGCCAGCACGGGAGCATCCAGTATGGCGCCCGAAAGCGGGATTTGTGAGCGCAATATGCCGGTCGTCGCATCGAGCGCATAGAACTGGCCATAATGTGAACCGACAAAGAGGGCATCCCCCACAAGCAACGGACGCGCAAAGAGTTCGCCGCGCTGCCCCGCGAAGCGCCAGCGCACCTGGCCGGTGATCGCATCCAGCGCCAGCACCTCGCCCGACGCGCCATAGCAGACAAGGCCGTTGGCAATGGCCGCTGTGGAATATTGCAATCCCAGGCCACGCCGTGTCCATAGCGCAAGACCGCTCGAAGCATCCAGCGCCAGCAGCGTACCACCAGCGGCTGCCTGGTAGAGTATCTGGCCGTCAACCACCGGACTCGCTCCCAGCGCATGACTGGTATCATACTTCCAGATGAGATAGCCGGTCTTCACATCGACCGCATAGAGTGCGCCATCCTGCGAGGTGGTATAGATCAGGCTATTTGCGGCGGCTGGCGTGGAGGTGATTGGCCCCTGTGTGGTGAAGCTCCACAGCGGGTGGCCGGTGGCGGCGTTGAGCGCATAGAGGTCGTTCGAGTCGGCGCCGAAGTACACTGCTCCGTTCGCCACGATAGGTGAGGAGAAGGTTCTGGCGCCCACGACATACCGCCAGCGCAGTCGCACTTTTGTCGGGCTATTCACCGCAAACGGCCAGCCATATTGCCGGGCGACCAGCGCGCCGCCCCCCAAAATCGCCGCAGCGCCGAATGCGCCACCCCCCGCCAGCAGCGCCCGACGGCTGAAACTTGGTGAGCGAGTGCTGGTGGTCAGCGGCTCAGGCGGTCTTGCCACGCCGCCAGCCAAAGATGCCGCATCGGGAAGTGTTGTCGCTTGCGGGCCACTGCGCCGCCCGGTCGCACGGGTTGTAGATAGTCCGTCTGGCGTCTTCTCGCCGCCATCCTGCGGGAGTGGGAGGCCAGGCGCTGCCCCCGATATGGCGCCAAAAACGGCAAGATAGCCGCCCGATGACTGGGAGAACGGCTGAGTCGAAGGCTGGAAGAGCGGCGACGCAACCCCAGGCCAGCCAGTTGGCTGCGAAGATGGTGACGATGGCGATGATGCTCCAGTTGGCGCCCTTGGTGGCGTATGTGCTGCGCCGGGCGAGAGGGCGCCCGCCGGGACGCCTGTGATCGCCGCTTCGAGCGCCTGCGCGAAGTCACCCACGCGCGCATAGCGTTGCTCAGGGAACTTGGCGAGCGCCCGCAGCAACGGCGTATCCACCGCTGGCGGCAGCGCGCGATTGATCGCGGTGGGCGGCGTCGGCTCGATCTGCAAATGCTGGTAGTGCAATTGCGCCAGATTCCCCTGAAAGACATGCCGCCCCGTCAACAGCAGATAGATCAGGCAGGCAAGCGAATATTGATCGGTAGCGGCGACCGGATGGCCAGTCGCCTGTTCGGGCGCCATGTAGAGTGGCGTGCCGGTGATCGTCACTGTGCTGGTCAACTCTGAGAGGATGCGCGCCAGGCCGAAGTCCGTCAGCAGCAGATGTAGCTTGCCAGGCAATTGCGCGCTGCCAGCCACCATTGTGGCAGCTGTGGCCGCTACGTTTGATATGCCGCCAGTCGCGCCGGATGTCGAAGCTATGGCGCCGCCGACCCAGGTTTCGCGACGCACAAGGATGTTCTGCGGTTTGACATCGCAGTGGATCACCCCCTGATCGTGGGCGTAGTCAAGCGCGGCGGCCATTTGGTGGGTCAGTTCGATCACCAGTTTGGGGGCCAGCGGCAGGTAGGGTGAGGGTTGCTCGGCTGAAGGCGCGCGCATATCGAAGACGCTGTAGAGTGAGCCGCCGGGGACATAGGCCATCACCATGTAGAGGATAGTTCTCTCCACACCAAAGTCATAGATGCGAACGATATGTGGGTGTTCCAGGCGCGCGATGACCCGCGCCTCCTGCTCGAAGCGTTCCGTCGCGCGCGAGGAGGTCTCGGAGCCGCCCAAGCCCAGTGCGCCGCCGTCGCGCAGTGTCTTGATGGCGACCTGCCGGTTCAGACGCAGATGCTCGGCGAGATAGACATCACCCATCCCGCCGCCGCCGAT
>JBDTAI010000329.1:0-2948 GCA_039924685.1 Ktedonobacterales bacterium | reverse complement strand
GGAAGGCGACATGCTCGAAGCTGATGCGTCCCTGCACGGATGGCATGGGGGGCAGTGTTGCGCTCGCCGCCACGGGATCGAGCGGTTCATCCAGCACGCTGAAGACCCGCGCCGCCGCCGCCAGCCCGGCCTGTGTCTGCGAGAAGATGCTGCTGAGGGCCGCGAGTGGCGCAATCACAAACGCCAGATAGATCACGAAGGCGACGAGTTCGCCAGTGGTGAGTCGCCCGGCCAGCACCTCGCGTCCGCCATACCAGATGACGATGATCACGGCGGCGAAGGCGATGAAGCCGACGATGGGGGAAACTAGCGCCTGGATGCGCGCCCGCCGCAGACTGATGCGCAGCAGTTCGTCAATGCGGGCAGTGAAACGGCGCAGCTCGTAGCGTTCGCGCGCAAACGACTTGACGACACGGATCGAGCCAAGCGACTCATCGAGCACACCCGTCGCCTGCGCCAGCGATTCCTGCACCTCGCCAGAATCTGACCAGATGCGGCGCCCCAGGATGCCTGCGACGATGGCGGCGGGCGGCACGACCAGCAGCACCACCAGTGTCAGCCGCCAGTTGAGCACAAGCACGATGGCCAGGCTGCCCACCAGCGTGATGAACTGCCCCGCCAGCGGCACGAAATTGTCGTTCAGGGTGGCGATCAGCGTCACATCGTTGGTGACACGCGAGAGGGTTTCGCCCACACGCCGTTCATCATAGTAGCGTAGCGACAGCCGTTCCAGATGGGCAAACAGCCGAGTGCGCAGGTCGGCGGTCAGGCGCTGCCCCACGGAACTGATCAGATAGCCCTGTGTGGTATCCAGCACAGCGCGTAGTACAAAGAGAATGATCAGCGCCAGCGTCACCAGATCAAGCAGGCTGGCGTCGTGGCTGGCAAAGACGCCATCTATCAGCCATTGCAGTCCCAATGGCAGCACCAGCCCGACGACACTGGTGAGCGCCAGCAGCACCCCACCCAGCAGCAGTTGTCGCCAGTAGGGGGCCAGCAGCCCAAGCACGCGGCGATAGGGGGCGCGCAACTTCGCGGCGGCCGCCTGAGTGGCGACGGGGACGCTGGACGTATGGCTTATCGGGTCTACAGGTGAGCGTGACGCAACTATCCGCTCACTCGCATGTTCACTCGCGGAGCCGAGGCTTTCCGGCTGTTCTACCGTATCGAGTTGGGTATCCACCGGAATAGACCTCTTCCTGAATAGCGCAGGCGACGAGCGCGTGATCACCCTCGATGCTTCGCGCGGCGACTCGTTGGCGCCACACTGTCGCCGTATGGGGTACGGGTGCTTCCCTGTTCAGGTTGTAGGACGGCATCTGCAAGAGCGTCAAGGCTCAAGAAGGGAACGTAGAGCAGACATCGTGATCAGAAATAGCAGAGGCGCCCGCACACTCGCCAGCGCCTCTGCTGCTTGACTCACCTATGCGTACTTGCCTTGAACTACCCGCCGGCGTTTCCGCCGCCCTCGGTGCGACGGCGCAGATCGATCTCGTCGGGCGCCAGGTGCGCCTTCCGGGCGATCTCTTCGGCGGTGTTCTGGTCGAAGCTGGCCTGCAATTGCGCCGCTGCTGTCGTCGTGTCCATATCCACCGGCACGATCTCTTCGCGCACCTCCTCGGAGATCACCTCGCCATCCACCACCAGGCGCCGCTTGACACGCACCACCTTCATCAACTGACCACCCTCGCCGACGATCAGGTGAGGATCGGCGGGCGGCGTCGGAGTGGGAGCAGGTTCAGGCGCAGTGGGCGGCTCGAACGCGACGGGGTCAGGCGTGACAGGCGTGACAGGCGTGACAGGCTCGGCATGCGTCAGGGCGGCGCCTACCAGCGCGCCAACGCCCGCCAGTCCGGCGAATCCTGCCAGTTCGGCCAGCGTCTCGCCGGACTCGCGTCTATCGTTCACCTGTGGAGCAGGCTGGCTCGGTTCGCCAACAAATGCGGCGGGCTCGGCGGCAAATGGCGCGGCGTCATCCAGCGGCACGGTGGGCGGCACGTAGTCCTGTGGGGCGACCGACGACTCATCAGCATCCCAGCCGGACGACGGATATTCTGGCGCATACCCAGAAGCATACTCCGGCGTGGCGAACGGCGTGAACGGCGCTGTTGCAGGCTCTTCGGGCGCAAGGTAGAGGGGCGCCATCTCCACTGCGGCAGGCGCTTCTGGCAGGGTGATATGCACAGGCGTTGCGCCCGCAAAGGCCACATCGGCAACCGGCGCGGCGACCGCATCAGTGGGCGCATCGGTCACGTCGTGTCGTGAACCGGCGGCTGGCGCGGCTTCAGGTGGCACGGCGGCCCAGGCGCCCAGGCCGAATGCGCCTGCCCCTAGCGCCTCTGCCCCTAGCGCGTCGGTGGCAGAGGGCTCCGGCGTGGGCGCTGATAGTGGTTCGGCGGCGGGGGTCGCTTCGACGGGCGCGACGGGCGGATAGTCGGGCCAGGTGGAGGCATCCATCGCAATCTCACCAGCGGGCGGCGCTTCGGGCGGCGCTGGAATGGTATAGGCGTCATCTAGCGCGGGCGCGGCCGGCGCGTTGGGGCCGATGCTGCGGTCCACTTCATAGCTGTCGGTCGAGCGATAGCCGCTCTCTTCATGCGCGTGGATGGTGGACTCGGTGAGCGTGGCGCCAGCATCGAGACCGAGCGCGGCGCCTGCCTCGACGGGCAGTTGCTCAAACGTGGTCTGGCTTGTCGTCCAGTTGTTGGCGGGATCACCGAGGGCGGCCTGACGCTCGTCACTGGGCAGGCCAGCCGGATCATCGCTCAACTGCATGCGCGACATCGAGACATATTTGGCGCTGGTGGTGGCGTCGCCCATGTCGCCCGCCTCACCTGCTTCGGCCATTGCGCGCGCGTCGGCCACCTCTGCGGCGCCGATGGCGCCTGTTGTCCCGGTTGTGGCAGGCACGGCGGGAGTTTGCGCCGAACGGTTCGCTGTCTCGCGCA
>JBDTAI010000328.1:0-2616 GCA_039924685.1 Ktedonobacterales bacterium | reverse complement strand
TGCGGCGGACCGCGAGCCGGTGCTGCGCGATGTGTCGTTTGCGGTGGCGCCGGGGCAGGTGGTGGCGCTGGTGGGGCCAAGCGGCGTGGGCAAGACGACCCTGCTCAGTCTGCTGTTGCGGCTCTATGAGCGTGACGCTGGCGCGATCCGTGTGGATGACACTGACATCACCAGCGTGGAGATCGCCTCGCTGCGTGAGCAGATGGCGGTGGTACCACAGGAGCCGACGCTCTTCAGTGGTACGGTGGCCGACAACATCCGCTTCGGGCGGCTCGACGCCAGCGACGACGAGATCAAGGACGCGGCGCGCGCCGCCAACGCCCACGGCTTCATCACCACCCTGCCCGATGGTTATACAACGCTGGTGGGCGAACGCGGCCTGCGCCTCTCGGCCGGGCAGCGCCAGCGGATCGCCATTGCCCGCGCCATCCTGCGCAACCCGCGTATACTGCTGCTCGATGAGGCCACCGCCTCGCTCGATAACGTCTCGGAGGCGTTGGTGCAGGAGGCGCTCAACCGCCTGATGACCGGGCGCACCACGCTGATCGTCGCCCATCGCCTCACCACCATCGAACGCAGCGACAACATCCTTGTCCTGAACGGCGGCAGCATCGTCGAGCAGGGAACGCATGACGAGCTACTGGCCCGTGACGGCCTCTACACCCGGCTCTACACGCGCTCCCTCAAGGAAGAAGCCGACACGGCGATACTGGTGGATTAGTTGCTCCTCTGCCCATGCGCTACGATATCCGCTACGCCATGTAGTGTACGCTATTCGGCATAGGGGTATGTTTAGGTGATACGATACTAGAGGAAGTGGCTCCTGTGGTATCAGGAGCGGCATGTGTGCGGATGGGTGCAAATCATAACCAGTCTCAAACAGTGAATGGAGTGGCGGTCGTATGACCAGCGCACAGATAGCGGTTCTCATAGCGGCGTTCCTCGCGTCGGCGGTGGAGTTTGTGGAGGCATTCACCATTGTGCTGGTGGTGGGCGTCACCATCAACTGGCGCAGCGCCTTTGCGGGCGCAGTGGCGGCGACGGTCGCGCTGGCGGCGCTGGTGAGCGTCTTTGGGGTGGCGATTGTTGTCTACGTGCCAATTGGCGCACTGCGCCTGATCGTCGGCATTCTGCTGATCCTCTTCGGCCTCAAGTGGCTGAAGAAAGCGATCCTGCGCTATGCGGGTGTCAAGGCGATGCACGACGAAGAGGCGATCTACGAAGAGCAGCGAGCCGAAATGCGTCGCCGGGGCGAAATGCCTACGCAACGTATTGATCCCTTTGGTGTGGCGACCTCCTTCAAGAGCGTGCTGCTCGAAGGACTTGAGGTAGCCTTCATCGTGATCACCTTTGGCACGGCAGCAGACAAATTTAAGGGAGATGTGAGCGGCATCATTGCCGCCGCCATTGGCGCGGCCATCGCGGGCGTGCTGGTGATCGGTCTTGGCGCGCTGGTGCGAGCGCCGCTCCAGCGCATACCTGAGAACACGCTCAAGTTCGTCGTCGGCGTGATGCTCACCAGCTTCGGCACGTTCTGGGGCGGCGAGGGGCTTGGCATCCACTGGTGGCAGCCGGGCAATGTGCCGGATGTGTTCCTGCTGGTCCTGATCGCGTTCTATCTGCTCGTCGCCTGGGCGCTGATCACCTGGCTGCGTCCCTATGGAACACCACATGTACCCGCCACACAGCAGGGTACGCCGACACCCGCCGAGGAGGTCTTGCATTGAACCCAATCGTGAAAGCCGCCAAAGCCACCTATAACTTCTTCGTTGGCGACGCGATCATCCTGGCGGGGGTGGTGGTCGCCTTTGGGCTGGCAACCCTGCTGCTGAACGTGCCTGCGCTGGCGCAGGCCATTCCCCAGGCCGTCACAGCGGCGATCTTCATCGCTCTCATCGTCGCTGGGCTGGCGCTGACGCTGGGCCGCGAACTGCGCGGTCGTGCGCGCCAACGATAGCAACGGGACCGACTGTACGGGCGCCCGCTCCCCCTTTCTCACCAGAAGGGGGATTCTTATTGGCCAACTGCTCAACCGAGTCGCTCAAGCGCCGCTCGCGCGTCCTCGGCTTCTGGCATCTCCATCTCGGTGAACCGCTGCGCTGCCTCTGCCACCAGTAGGCGCCCTTCCTCGCGTAGACCCAGTTGCTCAGCCAGCAGCCGCCCGAGTGCAAGTTGCGCCTCAGCGATCTCTGGCCCCAGGCCGAGTTCGTTGGCAAGCGTCAAGCTCTGCCGGTACATGGTCTCAGCGCGAGCATAGTCCGCTTGTGCTTTGGCGACATCGCCCAGCACACAGAGGGCTTCTGTCTCCAAACGCTGGCCGCCGCTCTCACGGGCAATGGTCAATGATTGCTGCAGATAATCTTCTGCCACTTGGTATTGCCTACGCTGCAACGCGACCCGTCCTAAAGCGCATAGGTAGGATCCTTGATTTGGCAGATCGCCGACCTCGCGGGAAATCGCTAACCCCTGCTCTGAAATGTTTTCCGCCGTGTCAAGCTGCCTACGCCGTAGGAAGATATCTGCTAGCATTGATAGGTCTACGCCCTCAGCCTGTCGGTCACCACTCTCGCGATCTATGGCTAACGCCTGCTCCAGATATGCCTCCGCTGCGTCGAG
>JBDTAI010000327.1:0-22722 GCA_039924685.1 Ktedonobacterales bacterium | reverse complement strand
CGTCCAGCAGGGTGGCGATGATGCCGCCGTGCAAGACCGTAGGGAAGCCCTGAAAGCGACGCTCCGGCGTAAACTCCGTCACAATCTCGTCGCCTTCCAGCCGGAAGGCGAGTTGCAGTCCGGCGGCGTTACGGGCGCCACAGCCAAAGCACGCCTGATAGGCGCTACGGTCGTTCAGCCTTTCGAGGCTCAATTCTGCATTCGCCTCTTCATTCGTCCCCTGTACGCCTGCCTGCGCGTCAGGCGCCGACATCTGCTCGTCAGCCGTCATGATGCGTTCGCTCCCTTCAGTCGCCATCGTCATATGTGTGATATGCCATGCCGCGCTAGTGTACGTCGCTATCGGGTATCGTAGCATCGTTCGCAGCGGCGGTTTCTCCATCGGCTTTGCCGACGTGTGGCGCGGCGGGGATACGTCCACGCACCTTGCGCAGCACGCCCTTGAGCGCGGCGTCGGCGTCCACTTCCAAGCTGTTTGCCAGCGCCAGCGTCACATAGAGCACGTCGCCCAACTCTTCTTGCAAGGCAGATGTCGCCTCACCAGATTTGCGCTGTTTGGGGCCGTAGATTTGATTGACCACGCGGGCCAGTTCACCGCACTCCTCGAAGAGCCGCGCAAGGTTCGCCAGTGGCGGCCAGTAGCCCCCCAGCGCGTAGATCGTCGCGTCAACCTCGGCCTGCGCTGATTGCAGCGTCAGTGGCTGGTCTGTTCCTGCGCTCTGCTCGCTCATCCGAATTGCGCTCCTCTGTATCTCTTGTATCTCTTGTATCTCTTGTATCGCTAACCGCTATGGCAGCGCCAGCCACTCGCCGTCGTCAGTCGTCTCCAGACGGGCGAGGCCGTCACGCGCCAGCCCCTCTGCCAGCACGCGCAGCCAGGGCAGATCATCCGCTGTGAAGTCGGGCTTGATCTGTGATCCCAGCGCCACGAGTGTGAGCCGTTCGCCAGCAGGCAAGCCGCGCAGGGCGTCTACGATGCGCCCGCGAAAGTAGCGCGGCGTGCTGGTGAAGGGCTGCGTTTTCGGCGCTGGGCGCTTTGATGTGGGCCGTGTGCGTGGAACTGACTGTTTAGCGCCAGCGCTCTGGGTGTCATCGTCATGATCTGTCTGATAGCCTGCGCGCCGCTCAGCCACACGCGCCAATGCGGGAACATCGTCTTTGCTGTTCGCAGGCGTCACAACGATGACTGCGGCGCGTTCGTCGCGCAGGCGGGCCAGCGCCTCACCCGATGGAAACAGCGTTATGGCGGCCACCGCGGCATAGGCGGCGCAGACAGTCGCCAGCGGACACTGCTCGCAGAGCGGCTTGCGGCTGACACAGATGGTGGCGCCCAAGTCCATCAACGCCTGCTGCCAGTCATAAGCGGCGTTCTGGGGTAGCGCCCACGCCGCCAGCGCAAGCAGCGCGCGCGTGGCAGCCTCGCCTGTTGGCCAGGCGCCCGGCTCGATGCCCCGAAACATGCGCCACAGCACACGGCGAATATTCGTATCCACTGTGGCGACTGGCAAGTCGAAAGCGAAGCAGGCCACCGCGCCCGCCGTGTAGCGTCCAATGCCTTTGAGCGCCAGCAGCCCATCCAGTGTAGCGGGCAAGGCGCCGTTGTTCGTCTCCACTGTCTGCCGGGCGATGGTTTGCAGCCGCACGGCGCGCATGTTGTAGCCCAGCCCCGCCCACTCTTTGATCACCTCGCCCGTCGGCGCCTCGGCCAGCGCCTGCAACGTCGGGAACCGCTGCATGAAGGCGCGATATTTGGGCAGCACACGCTCCACTTGCGTCTGTTGCAGCATGATCTCCGCGACCAGCACCGCATAGGGATCGCGTGTTGCGCGCCAGGGGAGATGTGTGCGCCCATGTGCGGCATACCAGGTGAGCAACAACTCATGCGCTCGATTGCACTGCTCGTGCGCGTCAGGCGCCAGTCCCGCCGGTTGTTTTGATGTGGCAGCCTCAGACATATCCGTTGTATCCGTTGTATCCGTTGTATCCGCAGGAACGGCAGACGTATCTCGCTCGCGCACGATTCACTGATTCCTTCATATGTCTTCAAGCGTCTCACTGAGACCACCTGGAGAAGACGGATTGTGAAGACGGATTGCATTGTACCACTGCGCTCGCGGTTGACACCTGCCCACGCCCGTCGCCCATTGATCGCTGCTGACGATTTCCTCTACCATTCAAGGCAGGAATGATGGCGCACAACCGAAGCGGCGCAATCACACCACACGTCAATACATCCTGCTCAGGAGAGGGTGGCATACCAATGCAGCGCATGACGCCAGATGAATACCGGCAATTTTTGATGGAGCGACCCCGCACCGCCAAACTGGCCAGCGTGCGCGCCGATGGCAGGCCGCACATGGCCCCGTCTGGTTCACGCTGGATGGCGACGACATTCTTTTCACCACCTTCACCGATACTGTCAAGGCGGCAAACACCTAGCGCGATCCGCGTGTCTCGCAGTGTATTGACAACGAGGCGCCACCCTTTGCCTACGCGCTGATTGACGGGACCGCGACACTAACCGACAATGTGCCCGATCTGTTGCGCTGGGCAACTGAAATCTCCGTACGCTACATGGGCGCCGATCAGGCTGCGGCATATGGCAAGCGCAACGCTGTGCCGGGCGAATTGCTGGTGGGAGTGACGCGCACCAGCATCACCGCACAGAAAGACATCGCTGGTTGATCGCGCCGATGCGAACAGCAGAGGTGGTGTAGTAGATACTCCCATTCGAGCGCCGATTGTTTGACCCGGCAGGCCAGGCGGCGTACACTGGTGGTTAGCACAGAAGCCCGCAAGCGGGTACGGGTGACTGGCGCAGACGACGACTGGGCAGCCACATACGGCGGCTGGCAGACTGAACGGGATGGGCGCATGCAGAACGACGAAGTGGTAACGCCAGAGGCGCAACACGGCCAGCAGAGCGGCCAAAGCGCCCGGCGCGCTTCTCGCACAACGCAGCTTGCCGATCAAAGCGGTGCAGCTTCAACGTCACGCCGACGCGCACGCAAAGCGCCAGCCGCTGCGGATGCCATTGAATCAGCAGCAGGCGCCACACCCGCTACCCTGCCAGATTCATTGACGGATGCACTGCCGACGCCCACAACAGCGCACTCCAGCCCCACAACGCGGCGGCGCACCAATGGGCCGCTGCGCGGACGTGAAAGCGGCGTGTTGGGGCTTGCCGAGCGGGCGCGCTTTGCCTCGGAGCGTCAGGCCATCTCGCCGCTGCTCGATCCGCTGCTGACAGCATTGCCCACGCTGCGGCGCACACTGCTCAACGCCGCGCTCGACGAGGCGCTGCGCCTGGTGACTGCGGAGATCACCCAAGCGCTCGCCCCATGCGCCACCCAGGTCTGGATCGCCGATCCGGCGCCGGGGATGGGTGATGCGCGGCTTGGTGGGCAGCAGCTTGTTCCCGCGCTCCGTCTGCGCGCCAGCGCCACGGCGGACCGTGCGCGCCTGGACGGCGAAGCGGCCAGTGCGCTCACCGCCGCGCTGATGGCAGCCACGCCGACGGCGCCTCTGAGCATGCTGACGCCAGCCACGCAGTTTGCGCCTGACGCCAGCCTCCCACACGCCACATCTGATCCGCTGATTGATGAGGTAATCGCCTCACGCCGCCCTGTCATCCTCTATGACGCCGACGCGCATCTACTGGCGAGCGCCTGGACGTTGCGCCTGCCTGCGCCGGTCGCTCCATTCACAGTCGGCCCAACGCTTGGCACACTGGCGGCGTACCCGTTGCGGGCGCGTGGACAATTCCTGGGGGCGCTGGTGGTCGCCACACGGGGGCGGCTGCTGCCGCGTCACCTGGCGGCGCTCGAAGAGGTGGCCGACCTCGCCGCGCTGGCGGCTGACCGCGATCAGTTGCTCAGTTATTCACACAGCCAGGAGGCGCTAGCGCAGACGATGGTGCGCCATGCGCCTGTGGCCATGGCGGCGTTCACCGCTCCCGATCACGTCTTTGCGTTTGCCAATCCGCTGTTTGGGCAGCTTCTGGGGCTTGCGGGTGAAGCGAATGTGATCGGGCGGCGACTGGAAGAGGTGGCGCCGGAGCGTGCCCGCAGCCTGATCGCCAGCCTGCGGATCGAGGCGGTCTACGCCGAAGGCGAGGCGCAGGCGATGGTCGAACTGCCGATCCACCTGGACCAGGGCTTGACCTACTGGAATGTCACCACGTCGCCGGTGGCGGGCCTCTCGAACGATGTGGGCGGTGTGCTGGTGGCGGCGGTAGAGGTCACACGTCTCGCTCAGGCGCGGCTGCGCGCCCAGGAATCCGCCGAGATGGCACAGGAGCGTATTGGGCAAATGCTGGCGCTGCACGACACCACGCTTGCCACTGCCAGCCTGCTCGACACTGATCCGCGTGAACTGCTGACCAACATCCTGCGCCGCTCGATTGTGCTGCTCAACGCCCACGCCGGAACCATCTATGCCCGCGATCCGCGCCGCAATGAGCTTGAGGTGATGGTGTGCCAGGGGCTACACAACGATTATACGGGTGAGCGTATCCGTGTAGGCGAGGGGTTTGCCGGGCAGGTGGCGCATTCCGGCAAGGGCGTGATCATAGACGACTATCGCGCCTATCCCTACCACGCCGCGATCTATGGCGACGAGGATTTCAGCGCGGTGATCGCCGTGCCGCTGGTGCATCATGGGCAGGTGGTTGGCGTGCTCGATGTGCTGGATGACGCCGAACGCCGCTCCTTCACTGACGACGACCTGTGGCTGCTCGATCTCTTTGCCTCACAGGCGGCGCAGGCGATGGAGAATGCGCGCCTCTATGTCGAACTGGAACGCGCCTATCACAAGCAGCGCGAACTCGACAGGATGAAGGACGACTTCATCGCCACCGCCAGCCACGAACTGCGCACGCCGCTCACCGGTGTGCAGGGCTTCCTCGAACTGCTGCTGGATTACACCGCCGAGCAGGGCGATCCGCTGGTGGTGGAGTTTACCCAGAAGGCGGCGGACTCCGCGCAGGAGCTTGCCGAGATTGCGGAGCGGCTGTTGCAAACGTCGCGGCTGGATACTGGGCAGCTTGAATTGCACGCCACGCCGGTACGGCTGGCGCAGGCGGTGGAGGATTCGCTACGCTCGTTCCGCGAACTGCAAGCAGCGCAGGGCGCCACGCATGAACTGATCGCCGAGATTCCCTCGGATGTCTATGTGCAGGCGGACCTGGGGCGGCTCAAAGAGGCGCTGGATAACCTGGTGAGCAACGCCATCAAATACAGTCCGCAGGGGGGGCGCGTGCGGGTGCAGTGCGCGCGGGCGCGCTTCAAGACCCCTGCCCCGATCTATGGCGAATCGGGCGGTGGCGCTGAGGCGGCGGTTGCTGGTGGGATTGGTGACGCTGGCGTAGTAGGTGGTGACGATACTGGGTACATCGAGGAGCGCCCGACGCTGGTGCTGCCGCAGATTGCCCGCGATGCCACCAATACCCTGATCGATCCCGATAACGACCCTTCGGCGCCCGCGACGGCAGTGATCGCGGCGGCCAGCGCGCACCCCTACTATGTGGCGCTGGTGAGCGATGAGGGAATGGGCATTGCCCCAGAGGAATGTTCGCGGCTCTTCGGGCGTTTCGCCCGCCTCGACGCGGCGCGCATCAGCCAGATTCGCGGCACGGGCCTCGGCCTTTACATCTGTCGCCAGATGATGCGCGCAATGGGTGGCGATGTGTGGCTGCACGAGAGCGCGCGCGGCGGGGGCAGCGTCTTTGCGCTGGCGCTTCCCGGCGCCCAGCATCCCGCACTCGGCGCCACTGCTCATCCCGAAGAGGTCGGCCAGGAGTAGTAGATGGATACGACTCCCGCTGACGCTGTTCATGCTGCTTCTGCTTCCACCGAGCCGACTCAGCCGACGCTTGTGCGGCTGCGGCGTCGCCTGGCCCGACGCTACGCCTTGCGCGAGGCGCCAATTCCCATTCCCGGCGCCCCTACCCCCTATGTCATCACACTGCCCGCCGATCCCGATGCGCCGCTCGATCACCTTGCCCATCTCACGCAACCCACCACGCATCGGCGACGGACAGGCGATCAGGAGGACGCCGCATCCGCTGCGCGCCGGGCAGTGGTGAGTGGCGCACACCTACCCTACTGGGCGCTGCTCTGGCCGAGCGGCATGGCGCTCGCCGAGGCGCTGCTGGCGGCTCCCGATGCGGCGCGGGGACGGCGGACACTGGAGGTGGGTTGCGGCCTGGGAGTGACGGCGACGGCGACGCTGGCCTGTGGCGCGCGGCTGCTGGTGGCCGATCTCTTCAGCGAGGCGCTGCACTTCTGCCGCTACAACACTCTGCGCAACAGCGGACACGCGCCGCGTGCGCTGGCAGTCAACTGGCGGGCGGCGACCGGACAGGCCGCGCTGATCGCCGCTGGACCGTTCGATCTGTTGCTGGCGGCGGATGTGCTGTATGAGGCAGAGGATGAGCAGCCGCTGCTGGCGCTGGTTCCACAACTGCTGACGCCAGGCGGCGCCTGCTGGCTGGCGGAGCCGGGGCGACGGGTGGCGCAATCGTTTGTCGCGGCGGCGCTGGCGCGGGGCTGGCATGATGCGCCAACCACCTATGCGCGCCACTGGCCCGATGAGGAGCACGTCTCGCGCGTCACCGTCCACCGCTTCACGCTGCCTGCGTATGAATAAACCGTCTATCGCCGCTGTCTCCCCTCGTAGGAGAAGGGACGCCCAAGGCTGTGATCCAGCGAACACGGCAGCGCCCATCCATGCCTGCGCCAAGCTGGCAGGTAGGATGGGCGTCTGTCTCTGCGAAGAGGCCGCAGCCGTTGGTCTGGTCTACTTCACTGTCAGCGTCATGTTCATATTGGGGTGGACAGTACATGCGAGCTTGTATGTACCAGGCTTGGTGAACGTCACCTGATGTGTCTGACCAGGGGTAATCTGGAAGCCACTGCCCTGCAAGTCTTTCGGGGCAGTGGAATCGTTGCTGCATGTCGCATTCTGGCCAGTGCAGATGATGTGGATGCCGCCAGTGCCAGTTGGATCATTGAAGGTGACAGTCTGATTGGCGCTGACCGTCTGGCAGCTAGTGGCAAAGTTGGTCGCCACGAGATCGATGGTCTGGCTGGTGGCGCAGCTTGGTCCAGAACTGGAGCCGGTTCCAGGTGTTTTGCCACAAGCGGCGAAGCTGAAGGCGAGTATCAGCGCAAGTGGCACTAAGAAAAGTCCGAACTTTTTCATCGCTACAGGTTCCTCTCAATCGGGGTCAAGTGGGTCTACTGCACATGCGGCGCGCTGCGCACCATCGTGAGCGCATACCGCATGAGGGTTTTATGAGAATCCGATGAGAATTGTAGCAGAATGTCGGTTTCGGCAGCAATCGGGACCATACCTGATTCTCGTCTCAGGTGTTTCCCTGACACAAAGGCCGAGAGTAGCTCAGCACGATACAAGGCAGTGAGTGAGCGCCTCAACGGTGAACTCAGAGCAGATAGCCGGGCGTGAGCGCAATCGGCGGATCGGCGGTACTGGTTGCGACGCAGGGCAGCGCGGGAAGCGAGTGCGCGGCGCTTATATCGGCCTGAAAGTAGACGACCTGGGCGCCCGCCAGCATCGCACAACCGGCTTGCGCGGCTTGCTGCGGTGTCTGCACGATGAAGAACACGTCCTGCACGCCATACGCCTGCTGGATCGTCGGTATCTGGTCGTAGTAGTAGTTGGCGTAGGGGAACTGCGGCGAGAGCAGCAGCACGACACGCCGCTCATGGCGCTGGTGCGCCTGCTGGATCGCGCCGATAATCAACCCCGTCGCCGAGTAGCCGGTCCGCTGAAAGACGCCGACCTGGCTCTGGTAGATGTTGACCGACCAGATGACGATGACCAGCAGCGTGACGATAGAGGCGACATACGCTCTGTGCAGCAGCCGTGGGAGCGCTATTGCGGGGATGGGTAGTCGCCGCAGCCAGTCGGCAAGTGTCGCCAGCCCAACCCCGGCAAAGGCCGCACCGAACGGGATGAAGACGATGCCGCGTGTGGTCGCCGCATAGGCATACGGCGAGGTGACGCCGATCAGCACGGCCACCAGTGTATAGGTCAGCAGCAGTTTCAGATGCGCTAGCCAGTGAGGGGACCGCCTGCGCACAACCGCGATCAGGGCCACGGCGATACCCAGCGTGGCGAAGATGCGCGAGATCAGATCGAGGTAGGGTCCGGCGATGAAGTGATTGTAGAAGTAGTCGTAGTTGGCGTAAAACAGCAGGAAATCATGCCCGACATTGACGGCCATCTGCCAGTTGTCGGTATACTCGCGTGAGAAACTGGTTTTACTGGCTGCGGTTGGCCCACCGCTGAGGCTCAGAATCCCCGGCAGGAGCACGACGACATAACAGGCGGCACAGATGGCGGCGGCGCGTAGCAGTTCGCGCCCTGTGAGATGACGTGCGCGCAGGGCAGCGATCAGCGGCAGGAGTGTGGGCGCCACAAACAGCGGATAGAGCGGGCCAACGTAGATGTAGCATGCGACGCCCAGCGCAACCCCCAGCCAGGCGGCGTTCTTGCTGGTGGGGCTGCGCGCACAGCGGCTGGCGAGATACAGACAGAGTACGAGCAGTGGCAGCGCCTGCGCGTTGACATAGCCGATCTTGAGATAGTTGGCAGCGAAGGCCGACGCCTGAAGCAGCAGCGTGGCGAGCAGCGCGATCTGCCTGCCATAGCCGTTGCGCAACCACAGGTAAAAACAGAGGCTGGTGGGGAAGATCAGCACAATGTTGGAGAGCCGCCAGGCGAAGTTGGTATCGCCGAAGATCACCAGAAAGATTGCCTGATAGTAGCTGCCCAGCATCGTGTTGAAGCCGTAGACGCCATGCATATCGAAAGGATTGACTAGCAGATGATGCGCGGCGATGGCGCGCGCCATGATATAGAACGGCCATTCGTCTCCGACGAACGCAAATTGCCACGAGTCCACGCCCCACAGATAGTAGACGAAGGCGGCGCAGGTGGCCACCACCAGTAGCAGCGCCACCCGCCAGCGCGTGAGAAAAGCGAGCAGCGCGACAAACCGTGGCGATTGCCGCAGTCGCCGGATGCGGGTGGCAAGGTCGCCAGACCGGCCCGGCGCATCAACCACCACGACGGATTGTGCGCTATCAGGCGCTACCTTCGTCGCCATTGGAGCCACCTCAATATGCGCGCATATGACTGTGCGCGCTCACAGGCGCCAATCCCACACCCAGAATGGGATAGCCAATAGAAGCTGCCGCATAGAAGGCGTAGCTGATTGTTTCACCAGTACGGTCATTCGAGAGTTGCTGCAGGAGAACCTGCGAGTTTCATCCCACACATAGGTAGTGCTCACATTGCCCCCCAGCAACAGCAACGCGCAGAGACATTCCACCACCCTTGCCAGCAGCGCCGCCCGGCGCAGCCAACCACTGGCAGCGCGTGTGAGATGCGCAGTACAGCCAACCAGACCAACCAGACCGCCGAAGCGGCTGATGCGTGTAGAAGTCATTGTATATCCCCTAGTCAATCGTTCGGCAAACGCCGACACGACGAGATCAGCCAGCGTCGTGAGCCAGAGCCATGCGAGCGCGCTGATACCGCCCTCACCAATGGCGTCACGACAACAGACGCGGAATACCTGAGTCAGTTCGACTGCGAAGGCGGCGCGAAATCCTGGTGGATACACCAGCAGACAGCGGCGATAGAGCCAGAGTGAGAGCCTGACAGTCCAGGCATCGCGTCCTGTGTGGCGTCTGACGTTGTGGGCGGAACCGCCCATCCGTAGATCGTCGTTCCCTAGACCCATCAGACGCCCTCCACATCTATGCGTGCCTCACCGTCAGCGGTCCACAGAGCGCCGATCAGACCCTTTGCCTGCGCCGCCCACGCTCAGTCAGCCGATAGGAACGGCGGCGTTCGTCGTCAGGGGGTAGATACAGAGATGTTAAGAAGACGCTGATGAAGCTCTGAATATCGCTGGATTGTTTCAGGGCGCGGCGCCGCCCAGACGATCCCAGAGGCCGAGACGCTTGAGTTCCTGGCTAGCCTCGAAGCCAAACACCACGCGGTCAATGCTCCCACCGGCGCGGATCACCAGGCCGCGCAGCATCTCGATGCACTCGGCCTTCGTCTGCATATCGGTCTCGAAGGGGATATGTTGCGCCAGATGCTCTATCGCCTGCTGGTCGAGCCAGCGTTGCGACTCACTCGAATTGCCCATTGGTCGCTCAACTTCCTGCGGTCACTTGCATGTATCTCACACCTGTTTAGTCGCTACGGCGGTATCTCAGACTATCACCATTCTATCAGGGGCTGCGCCATATGCGCAGCGACGCGATCTCTATCGCCCGTCGCCAGCCGATCATATAATCGATCACGTCCACCACACAGGGCTACATCCTGTGGCCTGCTGGCGTATCGCTGGTACGATGAAACAGGAGATTACGCTGTGTAGGGCATGCACAGGCACAGTTGCAGGCTCGGCAGAATCAATAACTGAACAGGAGGAACGCATGGCGTCGGATCGAGCGCACGCCGCGCCAGACTATCCGCCAGACTATCCGCCAGACTATCCACTGGTCTACAGTGAACTGGAGCCGGAGCATACGCCGTCGGAGCGCGCGGCGGTGGTGGGCTTGCATGGGCTGGCGTCGTCGGGTCGCACCGTGCGCCACGCGCTGAAGCCGCTGGCCGAGCGTGGCATGTCTGTGTTGCTGCCCGATCTGCTGGGCTATGGCGCCTCGCCGCGTCCGGCTGGCGTCGTCTATGATACGGAAACCCATCTGGCGGCGCTGCATGCCTGTGTGGACGAGCGGCTGGGCCGTGGGCGTCCCCTATGGCTGGTTGGCTCCTCGATGGGCGCGCTCTTTGCGCTCGCCTGGGCTGCGCGCGAACCTGAGCGTATCCGTGGCGTCATCGCCATCAGCGCCCCACTCTTCACCAGCGCCGCCGATGCCCGCCGCAACCTCGCCCGCCATGATCCCATGGCCGGACTGATGATGCGCGCGCCTGGTACGATGAGTGTCGCTTGCCATCTGCTCTGCGGCGAGCATGGACCAGGGTTGCGTGTCAGCCGCCTACGCGCCTTGCGGGGCGTCTTTGGGCGCGGCGCCCTCTGGATGTATGGCCTGGGCGGCTTACGGCCTGTTCCCGATGCCGACGAACTGCCGCTGGCGCGTGACGGCCTGCTCGAAGGCTTCGAGGATGTCTGGCTGCACTCGTGGGAATCACTCAACGACTCGATGCTACAGTGCATTGTCGAACGTCAGGCGTGGCCTGACCTTGAACGATTGCGCGCAGTGGGAACGCCGATTCTCTTCTTGCAGGGCGACTGTGACACGCTGGCGCCTGTTGTGCGCGTGCGCCAGGCGGCAGGCTATGGTGGCTGGCCGTTGCGTGAGTATCCCCGCGCCACCCACGCCCTCACCATCTCGCACGCGCAATCGCTGGGCCGCGAGATCGCCGCATTCATCGCGCCGGCAGAGCAACGATACGAGCAACAGCAACCACGCGTCTCGTTCGCAGCGGCGCCCACGCCCCACCATGTCGTACAATGAAGCGGTTGTGCGCCTGCGACACGATCACACCTACCTGAACAGGTACGCAGGCGTCCGCCAGACGCCCCTACAGGCTATATCGAGCGTCGGGCATCGCTAGCTGTGATCCCCCATTGTGCCGTGCGCTGGGCTGTTAAGCCCGCGAACGCTCCACGGCGATCCCGTATTCTCTCTCAGGAGTCTTTTGTGAGCGACACGTCTTCATCCCCTGCGACGCAGGCGACGCCAACGGAAGCGGCACGTCCTGTCCGCACACGCTATGCGCCCAGCCCCACTGGCTTCCCCCATATCGGCAACTATCGCACGGCGCTCTTCGAGTGGCTGGCGGCGCGGCATTCCGGCGGGCAATTCGTGCTGCGTGTGGAGGATACCGACCGTAAGCGGCTGGTTCCCGGCTCCATCGAGGGCATCATGGAGGGACTGCGCTGGATGGGGCTGACGTGGGATGAAGGCCCAGACATCGGCGGACCCTATGGCCCCTATCTCCAGTCCGAGCGCAAGCCGATCTACCGCGAATACGCCGATCAGCTGGTCGCGCAGGGCGACGCCTATACCTGCTACTGCTCCGAGGAGCGGCTTGAGCAGATGCGCGCCGGGCAGATCGCCCGCAAAGAGCCACCTGGCTATGACCGCCGCTGTCGTTATCTGACGCCAGAGGAGCGCGCCGCCCGCGAGGCCGAGGGCATCACGCCGGTCGTGCGCTTCGCCGCGCCACTGGCAGGGCAGACGGCCTACCATGACTATCTGCGGGGCGACCTCACCTTCGAGAACCGCACGATTGACGACATGATTCTGCTCAAGTCAGACGGCCTGCCCACCTACAATTTCGCCAACATCATTGACGATCACCTGATGGACATTACGCATGTCATTCGCGGCGAGGAGTATATCTCCAGTGCGCCGCGCTATGCCCAGGTCTACCGCGCCTTTGGCTGGGAGGAGCCGACGGTGATCCATGTTCCGTTGGTGCTGGCGCCTGACAGGTCCAAACTGGCCAAGCGCCACGGCGCGCTGCCCCTGCTGGACTACCGCGACATGGGCTATCTGCCGGAAGCGATCTGTAACTTCCTGCTGCTGCTGGGCTGGTCGTATGACGACAAGACCGAGTTCTTCACGCTGGATGAGATGATCCGCGTCTTCGATGACCGGCGCAT
This sequence comes from Ktedonobacterales bacterium, assembly GCA_039924685.1. Lineage (GTDB taxonomy): Bacteria > Chloroflexota > Ktedonobacteria > Ktedonobacterales > JADMIN01 > JBDTAI01. The sequence goes on along the minus strand of JBDTAI010000327.1, from coordinate 10,046 downwards.
CAGCGTCTCGCCCGCGATCTTCGACAAGTCGCGGCTCGACTGGTTCAACGGCGTCTATATCCGCAAGCTCTCGCCAGAGGAACTGACCAAGCGCGCGATGCCCTTCCTGTTGGCGGGCCTGCCAGAATCCGCCCGCGTGTCGGTCAACCCGGCGTATGCCAGTCGTGTGCTGGCGCTGGATCAGGAGCGGCTGAAGACGCTAGCCGACGCGCCCACGCTCACGTCTTTCTTCTTCGTGGAGCAGCCGGAGTATGACTCAGCGCTGCTGCTGGGCAAGAACATGGATGCGCCGCAGGCCACCGAGACGCTGCGCACGCTGATCCCGACGCTCGCAGGGCTGGCGGCCTGGGAGCCTGAAGCGATCCTTGCCGCGCTCGACGCCTACGTGGTAGATCACGGCTTCATCCGTAAGAAGGCTGACGGCAGCGAGGTTCCCGACCGTGGGCCGGTGTTCATGCTGGTGCGCGTGGGAGTGAGTGGCCGCAAAGAGACCCCCGGCTTGCCAGAGATGCTGACTGTGCTGGGCAAAGAGCGCACCCTCAGCCGCCTGCGCGCCGCCCAGCAAACGGTGGAGGCGGTGGCAGGAGAGTAGGGGGATCGCGGGCGTAAACACTCCAGCGCGCTGGTACGCCACGTGCCTCTACAGCAGATACGACCGCCCGATGGGATTCCCGTGGCCTTCACGCCACAATCCCGCCCTGGCGCCCAACTCGCCATCCATTCAGCGTGTTCGCTGGCTGTTCTGCGGCGCATGGGATACAATACTGTGTTGAAGCAGCGACGACAACACGCATGACGACAGCCTGTGCACAGGCGAGGATAGAGCAAGCAGTATGAACGCATCAGCCAACACGCCAGACAATCCCGACAATCCTGACACGTCCACGGCGCCGGAAATGACGACGCCAGAAACGGCCAATCCGACAACGGATACCACGCCTGCGGCTGAGATGGCTGCCGCCCCTATCGCTGCCCCTATCAGTGAGGCGCCTGAGGCGCCTGAAACGACCGGCGAGACGAATACGCCGACCCAACCTGAACAGGATAGTGAGCAGGCGTTCGCGGCGTTGGGCCTGGGGCGACAGGCCCTACGCGCCATCGCCGCGCTTGGCTATGGCGAACCGACACCGATCCAGCGCCAGACGATTCCGCAGTTGCTGGAAGGGCGCGACGTGATCGCCCAGGCGCCCACTGGCACCGGCAAAACAGCGGCCTATGGGCTGCCCATCGTCGAACACCTGCAAGAGAACGAACTGAAACCGCAGGCGCTGATCATCGTACCAACGCGCGAACTGGCGATCCAGGTGGCGGAGGCGCTGCACGACCTGGGCAAGTACCGCGAGTTGGTGACGCTGCCAATCTACGGCGGCCAGCCATATGAGCGGCAGTTTCGGGCGCTGGCGCGTGGCGTGCAGGTGATCGTTGGCACACCGGGCCGGCTGCTCGATCACCTCAACCGCAAGACGCTCGATCTCAGCACCGTGCGCACCGTCATCCTGGATGAGGCCGACGAAATGCTCGACATGGGCTTCATCGAAGACATCGAGGCAATTCTGACGCAGGCGCCTGCCGACCGCCAGACCGCCCTGTTCTCAGCGACGATACCGCCGCGCATCGCCCGACTGGCCCAGCAATATCAACGCAACCCGGAGCGGGTGAGTGTGGCGACACGTGAGGCGGTGGCGCCGCTGGTGCGCCAGGTCTACTATGAGACGCCCTTCTCCGCCAAGCCCGATGCGCTGGCGCGCATTCTCGACGCCGAGGAGCCAGACTCCGCGATCATCTTCGTGCGCACACGCCGCGACGCCGACGAGGTGGCCGAACGCCTCAACGGCATGGGCTATCTCGCCCAGGCAATCCACGGCGAGATCAACCAGTCGCAGCGTGAGCGCGCCCTCGAACGCTTCCGCAACGGCCACACGCAACTGCTAGTGGCGACCGATGTGGCGGCGCGTGGGCTGGACATCCCCGATGTAAGCCACATCATCAACTACGACCTGCCACTCGACGCCGAATCCTACGTCCACCGCATCGGGCGCACGGGGCGCGCGGGCCAGACCGGCGAGGCGCTCACACTGGTGACGCCACGCGAACGCCGCCAGTTGCAGTTCATCGAGCGCGCCATCCATCGCCAGCTGGAACGCCTGCGCCTGCCCTCCATCGCCGATGTCGCTGCGCGCCGACGCGCAGCCTTCCGCGAAGACCTGCTGGGCATTCTCGATCACGGCCAGCTCGATCCCTTCCTGGCGCTGGTAGAGGATTTGGCGGATACTCGCGATCCGGCGGAACTGGCCGCCGCCGCCTTCAAGATGGCGGCGCAGGCGCGTGAGGCGAGCCGTCCCGGTCATGGCGGCGCAGGCGCCTGGTATGAGGCGACCGGTGGCCGGGCGCCACAGCCCGACATCGCCGATATGCTCGATGCGCAGGAGCGCGCCGCACGTGGACCACGCGACCGCTGGGACGGTCGGGATGGTCGTGACGAGCGCGATGAGCGTGCCGGTGGACATGAGCATCCCCGCCGTGAGCGGGGCGACCGTCGCAGCGCATTTGGCAATGGGCCGATGGCGCGGCTCTTCCTGCGGGTGGGCAAGCGCGATGGCGTGCGACCCGCCGATCTGGTGGGGACAATCGCCAATGAGGCGGGTATCCCTGGCGATGCTATCGGTGATATTGACCTCTACGACACCTTCTCATTTGTGGAGGCGCCCGAAGCTGAGGCGCAGGCCGTGGTAGATGCGCTCAACCGCACCACCATTCGCGGTCGTCCGCCGCGCGCCAGCCTTGCCCGCCCCGACGGCGCCTGGCCGACCGATGGCGCCAAAGCGGCCGCCGCCGAGAGCGACGACCGCGACGCCGCGCCGCGCCGCAATCGTCCCTGGGATCGTCCCCGCGACCGTGACAACGACTATAGCTTTGGCAATAGTAGCTTCGGCGGCGACCGACGGTCACCGGGGCGCAGTGGGCCACCCCATCGCGGCGCAACCACTGGCCCACTCGGCGCCCGCAAAGGGACTGGTCGCGCCTTCAGCGACCGCCGCGCCCGCGATGAGCGTCGCCAGGATCGGCCGGATCGGTCAGCCTCGCGCAAACGCGGGTAGTAAACGCAGTAATAGACGGCCATGATGCAGACAACCTATGTGTGCCATCAGGCGACACACCGCTGGGGGCATCCACTGGACGCCCCTACAGCACATCACTTGCGGGTCACAGGCGCCGCCGAGCGCCAGCAATGGTGAGTCAACCAGGGACTTTCGTCCCCGTCCGTGCTCCGGCGCCTGAGCGCCGAGAGCAGCCGCCATCAATAGCTGTTCTGGCGCAGCAGGCTGACGGCCTTGCGTAGCGAGTCTATGTCGCGCACCGTCATCAGCAGCTCCTGGGCGAGCCGCGACACCTCACGCATGTTGCTGAAGTAGGTCATCTGCATGTCAATCGCCATGATCTGACCCAGCAGCAGCGCCTCTGGCAACGCCTCGCGCTCGATGGGCGCCAGCGGACGCATGCGGCTGTAGCTGGCCACCGAGGCGCGCAGCAGTGGCGGTCGCCGGTCGCCCAGCCCCCAGGCGAAGTCGAAGAGCGCCGTATCGAGGTGGGCGCGCTCGAAATCCACCACACCACTGATCGTCATGCTCACCGCATCGCCGCGCCATAGCACGTTCGAGGTCACGTAGTCGCCGTGGACGACGAGCTTGGGCAGTTGTGGATAGAGATCGCCGAAGTAGCGGTGCGCCAGCCGGTCGCGGATGTAGCTCAACAGGTCGGCGGGCAGGTCAGGGTGCGGCTGCCAGCTATCCAGCACACTATCCACGGTCTCGATGGTCCAGGCGTTCCACGGCTCGAACGGCTGGCCCTCTGGCGTAAACCCTTCGAGGGCATGGTGCAGCGCGCCCAGCATCTCGGCAGCCTTCGGGCGACCCCACATCCAGTCGCGTTCACTGGCGTGGCGTCCTTCGAGCGCCTGATAGAGCGCCCAGTTGCTATCCTCGGTGGCGACGAAACTGGCGCCATCCTGCGCCGCGATCACTCGCGCCACTGGCAACCCCTGATCAACCAGATGCCCCAGGATGCTATGCGTATAGCTGATGGATTCCTGCGGATACCAGCTATGGAACTGCTTGAGGAAGTAGCGTTTGCCGCCCGCCACGACCTCCCAGTAGTGGGCGCGTGGGCGTTGTGTTTCGGTGGCGGCGGGCTTGCCCACCTGCCAGTCGCTGAGGGAATATTGCTCCAGAACGGACTGCACCAGAGCAGGGGCGTTCCACTCGTCGAGCGTCATCGCCTCGCCCGCCAGGCCCAGTTCCTCGGCGCACTCCTCGCAGCCGATCAGTTCGCCAGCGGGATTGACCACCAGCAGTTCGAGCGCCTGGCCGCAATACGGGCAGGTAAACGCAGTGTCAGGGGTTGCGGTGTTCGCGGAATTTGACGACAATGGCGCAGTCATGGGCTACTCCTTAGAAGGTGGCGCTTCTGCGCGCACAGCGGCGCACAGATCAGCCATGGAATACAGCATCCCGACGAACATAAAACTAGCGCGTGAGGCGTGGTACACGTTGACGGCTACGACGGGCGCCGGGCAGGAAGCAGGCACGCAAGGGGCCGTTCACATCCTGTGGCGGGCCAAACCGCGCGCATCTCACACGAAGATGACATACGAAGACGACGCTGGGGCGAATCACATAAAGGGATCATCCACAGTCGGGCGCTTTCGGAAGCGTGGAGTCTGCTGTGGAAGAGTATACCATGGACAGTAAAGGGTATGCGCATGGAGTTTTGCGCATACCCTGTTTTCTGATCCAGATGCGCTTGTCCGCGCATCACGCGGCGCAATCCTAGCGCACGCTGGCGGCGGTGGCCGGACGCAGATTGCGCGTTTCCAGCAGCGTTTTGATGCGTCGCAACGCCTCAGCGAGTTGCTCGGCGCTGTTGGCATACGAGAGGCGGATGTAGCCCTCGCCAAAGGCGCCAAACGAGGTTCCCGCCAACCCCGCCACGCCCGCCTCGATCAGCAGCAGGTCGGCTATCTCGCGTGAGGTGAGGCCGGTCGCAGTGATGTTGGGGAAGGCGTAGAAGGCGCCCTGTGGCGTCTGGCAGGTCAACCCCTCGATCTCATTCAAGCCGCTAACGATCAGATCGCGCCTGCGGTGGAACTCGGCTACCATCGCCTCGGCGGCGTCCTGCGGGCCGGTGAGCGCGGCGACGCCCGCGATCTGCGTGGCGGCTGCCGTGCAGGAGGCGCTGTTGATCAGCAACTGCGTGACACGCGGCGCCAGTTCGCGCGGCATGATGCCATAGCCCAGCCGCCAGCCCGTCATGGCGTAGATCTTCGAGAAGCCATCCAGCACAATCGTGCGCTCGCGCATCTCTGGCAATGTGGCGATGCTGACATGCTCACCGCCATAGATCATGCGGCTGTAAATCTCGTCGGAGAGGATCATCAGATCGGGATGGGGCCGCACGGCATCGGCAATGCGTTCGAGGTCGGCGCGACCGATCATGCCGCCGGTAGGGTTATGCGGTGAGTTGAGGATGATCATGCGGGTGCGTGGCGTGATGGCGGCGCAGAGCGTGTCAACATCCAGCGCAAAGTCGCGTTGCTCGTCGAACTGGATGGGAACGGGCTTCGCGCCAACGAACCGGATCATGGACTCGTAGATTGGGAAGCCGGGGTTGGGGTAGATCACCTCATCGCCCTCATCCACCAGCGCCAGAATGCTATAGAACATGATCGGCTTGCCGCCAGGCGTCACCACCACCTCATCGGGTGTAAAGTCCAGGCCGCGCCGCACGCTGGCGTCCTGCGCAATCGCTTCACGCAGTTCGATGATACCCGGCGCGGCGGTGTAGTGGGTATGGCCGTCGCGGAGCGCCTTGCATCCTGCCTCCACGATATGCTCAGGCGTCGGGAAGTCTGGCTCACCAATCTCCAGGTGAACGACCGTGCGCCCCTGCGCTTCGAGCGCCCGCGCCCTAGCCAGCACCTCAAAGGCAGTCTCTGTGCCAAGCCGCCCCATTCGCTCTGCAAACTTCATCGTTTCAACTCTCCCCGCTCACCATCGAGCGATCTTTGCTGATAATACTGTTGATAACACTACTGATGTTCCCATGCTCTTGGCATAGCGGAACGCCCCTTGCCCTGCGCATCGGGGTTGAGGCCAGCGGGTAACGCCTCGCCCTTCAGTCCCGCAAGCAGGTTGTTCGCCGCGATCTCGGCCATCTTGCCGCGTGTGACGGCGCTGGCGCTGGCGATGTGCGGCACGACGATGCAGTTGGGCAGCGACACCAGCGGATGGTCAGCGGGCAGTGGCTCAGGCTCGGTCACATCCAGCGCCGCGCCGCCGATCTCGCCTGATTGTAACGCCTCCACCAGCGCATCGCTATCCACAATCGAGCCGCGCGACGTGTTGATCAGAATCGCGCTACGTTTCATCTGGCGCAGCCGGCCGCGGTTGATCATATGGTGCGTCTCGGGTGTCAACGGCGTATGCACGCTCACAAAATCCGCCTGGGCCAGCAACTCATCCAGCGGCAGATACTCGACGCCCAGCGACGCTTCCAGATCGGGTCGGCGGATGGCGTCGTAGTAGACCATGCGCATATCGAAACCACGCGCCCGCTTGACCAACTCCGCGCCAATACGCCCCATGCCGACGATGCCGAGCGTGGAGTGATGGATGTCTACACCCATCAGCAGCAGCGGTCCCCAGGTCTTCCACTTGCCCGCGCGCACATAGTCTACGCCCTCCACCAGACGGCGCGCGGACGCCATCAGCAGCGCGAAGGCGAAGTCGGCGGTGGTCTCGGTCAGCACGCCGGGGGTGTTGCCCGCCAGAATGCCGCGTTCGGTGGCGGCAGGCACATCAATATTATCAAAGCCGACGGCGTAGTTGCTGATCACACGAAGCTTGGGGCAGGCGTCCATCAGTTCGCCATCCATGGGGTCGGTCAGCAGACTGACGATGCCATCTGCGTCGCGCGCCTCGCGCAGAATCGTCTCGCGTGGTGGCGGCAGTTCGTCCTCCCACACCGTTGCGTCGCACTGCTCACGGATGATGTTTAGCCCGGCGTCGGGGATGATGCGTGTCACGTAGACCTTTGGCTTGCCCATGCCTTGCCCCTCTCTCACAACAGCGTGAAGTGTCGTCCACCGCCTATTGTACGACATTGGCGAAACACTCTCGTGAGTTCTCGTCGCGCCTTGAGGTAGGATGGAACAGAGATGCAACGGAAAGGAGCAACGCCGATGAATACTGATCACCCGTATCACCCGTATGATCACCAGTATGATCACCCGTATGATCACCCGTATGATCACCCGTATATAGAAATCCGTGATGAAATGCCATATGTGCGTGGCTCACGCATCCCACTGGAATCGTTGATCTGACTGTGGCTCGATGGACAGAGCGCCGAGACAATCCGCGAGGCATATCCAACATTGCGGCTTGCAAAGGTCTCTGGCGCCATCGCGTACTATATTATGATTATGATCGGTCATGATTACCATACGGCGCCGGGCCACTTCGCCGATTATCTGGCTAGCGGTCAGCATAGCCCAGGCGTGATACCGCTGCATCAGACATCGCCCAAGCGGTAGACACGCTGTTGCTCGTCTGGGATGCCAGCGACCCCGATGAGTGGCGAGATACCCTCACCAATTTGCCGCTGTGATGCTTCTCTTCCAGCTACTACAACTGGCGGAGTGCGAGGCGGGCGGCTTCGCGTCCGGCGTCCTTGACACTGGCGCCGATGCCCTGCGCCAGCAGCTTCTCGCCTATGAAGACGCCGACAGTGTAGCGCTTGTCGTTGCTCTGGCCGCTCTCAGCCAGCAGTTCATAGCGGGGAAGCTGGCTGGTTTCACGCTGCATCCACTCCTGGAACGCGCCCTTGGGGTTGGTCTCGCCCATCGCCGCCTGCACCGATGGGATCACCGTGATGATCTCGCGCGCGATGAAGGTCTGCGCGGCGGCGCGTCCCTGATCGAGATGGATCGCCGCCGCCAGCGCCTCGAGTACGTCGGCGCAGAGTGACTCACGCGACCTGTCGTTGAAGGTGCGCAGACTGCTCACATCCACACGGATGAAGTCCATCAGGCCGAGCGCCATGCCGATGCGCGCAAAGGTGCGGCGGCTGACCACCTCAGACTTGAGCGCCGTCATCTCGCCCTCATCGGCCTGCGGATAGGCATGGAAGATATGCTCCACCACCGCCGCGCCGATCAGCGCATCGCCCAGAAACTCCAGCGTGTCATAGCTCTCGCATGGCGTCGCCTCTGGGCAGGCTGAGTGGTGTGTCAACGCCCGTGTCAGCAGCGCGCGGTCATGGAAGCGCACGCCCAGCCGCGCCTCCAGTTCACAGAGGTCACGCCTGTGTAGCGCCATTTGGTCGGGCGTCAGCGGATACTCTTTGCTTGTATTAGTTGGGTTGTCAATCGCCGTCATAGGGAATGTTGTGTTCCTTCACTTCTCTGGCCTCCACTTCTCTGGCCTCGGTAGCATGTCGGCCAGAACGGGCGTCCGGCGGACGCCCCTACAGTTGGCCACATCTGATGTCATGGCTGGATGGGCAGGCCGTCGCGCACGATGAACACGAAGTCATACGAGCCGGTGGTGGCGCCCAGCGGCTGGCGATACCAGAGCCAGTTCCACAGGCGCGGCGCCGCCTTGCCCAGATTGAATGTCGCGTTTGGCGGCGGATTGCTGCCATAGCTCAGATACTGGCCGAGTCCCTGCCCATAGAGCAGGGGATCACCCGCTGGCGGGCAGGTCTTCGTCTTCGTCGGCACACACGGCAGCGGTTTGTATGACTCGTCGAACCAGGCGCGCAGCCGATACTCCTTCATGTGATAGCCGGTCGGGTGCGCCGCCAGGAATTGCTGCACCTCTTCACCGGGCAACAGCAGCAGCACATCGGGCTGGGAACCGCTATAGGTCGTCGGATCAAAGGTCACATAGGTCGAAGGGTGCGGGTCGAGCCAGTAGTCGCGCAGATACCAGTAGAATGGCCACTCCTCGCCAGAGCCGACGACGATCTTCAACTGGTGCTTGCCACCGTAGAGTTGCTGGTCGGCAGTCGTGATCTTTGACATCACCGTGTCCACATCAGGCGTCGTCTGCACATAGACCATCATCTCCAGCGGGCCGTTGCCAGCGTCGGGCTGTGAGAGCAGATACATGCTGTGGACCATCGGGATCAGCAGTAGCACCGCGCAGGCCACCGCCAGCACCGAGGTGCGCGCCCGCCAGGTGAAAGCCGCGCTGAAGGTCGCACTGAAGGTCGCACTGAAGGTCGCGCTCCATGAGAGGTCACGCGCAAAGCGCACACAGCCCTCGATGGCCTTTGCGATCACAATCGCCGCCAGCACAAAGAGCGGCAGCAGGATGTGGATCGAGAGCCAGGGCATCTTCTCACCCGCCCACGAGTAGATCGCCAACGAGCCGAGGAACCACCACACCAGGAAGAGCCGCATGCGTGTCGGGCGCGCGAGCGCATAGACCATGCCCGCCAGCCCAAAGACCACCGCAAGCTGCTCATAGAGCGGAATCAGCAGGAAGTAGTAGTAGATCGGCTGGCCGCCGCGCGCCACATGCTGCTGTTGAATCCAGTAGTAGAGACCCTGCCAGATGCCTTTGCCGATGCCCTGCTGGAATCCCTGGCTGAGTGTGCGCCCCTGGGTGGGGAACGCCCAGTAGAGCGCCGCAAACGCCATCCAGCCGACGACAAACGCCACGAACCACTGCGCCCACGAGCCGCCCAGCAACAGCCGCAGCAACGGCTGCTGCTCCGGGTCGAGCCGGTCATGGATGGCGTGCAGAGCGCGGCCCGGCGCACTGACCATGCGCTCGACACGCGCTATCCGGGCCGTCGACGTTGGGGCATCGGGAGCGAACTCATCGGCATCAGTAGAGGCGCCGCCAATAGGGGCTGGATTGCCGCCCGGCGCGACCAGCGCCATATCGTCCAAACCGTCCATGCCATTCATGTGCTGGTCGTAGGCGGTATTGTCTACGGTGATCTGCCAGAGCAGCGCCAGAATCACCAGCACTGCCACG
>JBDTAI010000326.1:0-8018 GCA_039924685.1 Ktedonobacterales bacterium | reverse complement strand
GCGCTGTCATCACGCGCTTGCCCATATCAGTTGTGCGCAGATTGCGCTGTATGCTGATCGCTCCATGCAATTCGCTGAGAGGAACAGGTCAAATGGCCGCCAAGAGCAAAGAGAATCGCATCGTCATCACGCTCGCCTGCACTGAGTGCAAAGAGCGCAACTATGTGACGCAGAAGAATAAGCGCAACGACCCGGAGCGCATGGAGTTGCGGAAGTATTGTCCGCGCTGCCGCGAACCACGTTTGCATCGAGAGACGAAGTAACGGGCGATTGCTGTCAGCAGTAGACAACTAGCGCCATATGTGGCTTCAGCAGTGCATGCTGCCGACAAGCGCCGACCAGGCGCCGTCAAGACCCGTCGTAGAACCAGCCAGTAGGAGCAAGAATCGTGGCAAAAGCAATCGGTAAGGAGAAGGGCGCAGTCGCCCGTACACGCGCCGCCCGCGCGCACGTCCGCGAGGTCCCCACCGACGAGCCGCGCGACGGAACAACGCTGCTGGCTGACCGGGACGACCTGCTGAATGACGCCAGCGCGTCTGACCCAGCGGACCTGGATAAAGCGGACACAGTTGACGAAGCGGACGATGCCTCAGAGGCGGACGGCGGCGACGATCTGGCGCTGGCGTTGCCTGCCGAGCGTCACGCTGCGCCGCCGCAACTGCGTGTCTCAAACGCCGCCAGTGTTCCAGCGCCATTGCTGGCCAATCCCATCACGCGCTGGTTTGCTGAGGCATACCTTGAATTGCTCAAGGTGACATGGCCGACGCGCCGTGAGGCGTGGAATATGACTATCGTAGTGGTCGTCATCTCGGCCTTCGTGGCGGTGATTCTGGGACTTGCCGACTTTGGCCTCCAGAATGCGCTGGCCTGGCTGATCAGCAAGGGTCTGGGGCAGTAGCGAGCGTTCCCTGCGCCATTCGCTAGCGATCTATCCGTGATCTGCCAGCGCAATGGCGAAGACGCGAAATACACCGATTATGCAACGTCCAGTGCGCTGGCAACATGGTGAAAAACATGGGCGCACTGGGCGGTTGCGTGTTTGCAGACAGCCGCATGTGCGGGCGACAGGTGACGATAACTGGCGGCAGGTTGTGGCCTATCTCGCGTAGACCAACTGATGGAGAGGTGATGGTATGAATAGCATGGAACCGGCGGGGCAAGCGCCAGCAGCGCCGGAAACGCTCGATGCGCTCGATCAGCGTGAGGATCAGGGGAACAGCGAGCCGGGAGCCGAAGCGCCCGCACAAGCTGCGGAGACCCGCCATCCAGATCGCCACTGGTACGCGATTCACACCTATTCGGGCTATGAGAACAAGGTCAAGACCCACCTCGAGGCGCGCATTATCTCGATGGGGATGAAAGACTACATCTATCAGGTGGTCGTTCCCACTGAGGATGAGATTGAGATCAAGAACGGCCAGCGTCGCACCGTCACCCGCAAAGTGTATCCCGGCTATGTGCTGGTGGATATGGTGCTGATACCAGAGACGTGGCATACCGTGCGCAATACACCGGGCGTCACAGGCTTCGTCGGCGGCACGATGACCGAGCCGACGCCGGTGCCAGAGAGCGAACTGCGCTACATCCTGCGTCAATCTGCGAAGGGCGAAGAGACCAAGCTGGTGACGAAGGTGGCGTATAAGGTTGGCGAGTCGGTCAAGGTGATCAGCGGCCCCTTCGCCGAGTTCATCGGCACAGTGAGCGAGATTCACCCCGAACGCAACAAGGTGACGGTGCTTGTCTCGTTCTTCGGACGCGAAACGCCGGTACAGCTTGACTTCCTCCAGGTGGAGAAGATGTGACGCCTGGCTGGCGCACTGGCGGCAGAGCAGACACAGTTGTGGTATACTAGAAGTCTGGGCAGCGCGCACAGAGGCGCCACACATGCCTACCCGCATGCCCACAGATTCGAGGGAGGGCGCGGCCACCACGAATGCCCCACACGTCTCACACCTATAAGACAGGGGCGCAGGCCAGAGACGCCCGATGACCTCACAGAGGAGAACACATGGCAAAGCGTATTCGAGCTATCGTCAAATTGCAGATTCCCGCTGGCAAGGCGACACCCGCGCAGCCGATTGGTCCTGCGCTGGGTCAGCACGGCATCAACATCATGGGCTTCTGCAAAGAGTACAACGAGCGCACGGCAAGTCAGGCGGGCAATATTGTCCCCGTCGAGATCACCGTCTATGAGGACCGCTCCTTCACCTTTGTGCTGAAGACACCGCCGACCTCAGACATGTTGAAGAAGGCGGCGGGCGTGCCAAAGGGCGCCGCCACCCCCAACAAGGTGAAGGTCGGCGAGATCTCCCGCGCCCAACTGCGCGAGATCGCCCAGACCAAGATGAAGGACCTCAACGCGACCACCATCGAGGCAGCGGAGCGCGTCGTTGAGGGCGCGGCCCGCTCGATGGGCATCACTGTCGCGCAGCAATAACCCGACATTGGCGCCGGCCACACCAGGCCTTACGTGGCCAGAGCATGCGACGAGCAATGGGCTAACGTCCCCGAACTATGCCGCCTGACCACCACCAATGGACCTACTATTCGCATCTCCGCCCATCAGTCACTGCGGAAGAGAACGCCACCAGGAGGGCGCTGTTTTATGCCACAACACGGCAAGAAGTATACCGAAGCAAGCAAGCTGATCGAGCCTGATAAGCTCTATACACCCGCCGAGGCGGTCGCCTTGCTCAAGCAGATCAGCTATGTCAAGTTCGATCCGACGGTCGAGCTGCATATGCAGTTGGGCGTTGACCCACGCCACGCCGACCAGATGGTACGCGGCACCGCCACACTGCCATCGGGAACTGGTAAAGAGGTGAAGGTGCTGGTCTTTGCGCAGGGCGAGAAGGCCACCGAAGCCGAGCAGGCCGGGGCCGATTTTGTCGGCATTGACGACTACATCAAGCAGATCAATGAGGGGTGGCTGGGCTTCGATGTCGCCATCGCCACGCCCGACGTGATGAGCAAGGTCGCCAGCCTGGGCCGCCGTCTTGGTCCGCGCGGTCTGATGCCCAACCCCAAAGCGGGGACCGTCACCTTCGATGTCAGCAAGGCAGTACGCGAGGTAAAGGCAGGCCGCGTCGAGTTCCGCGTGGACAAGACCAGCCTGATCCACATTCCGGTTGGCAAGCTCTCCTTCAGTGAAGAGCAATTGATGCAGAACCTCACCGCCGCGCTCGACGCCATCCAGCGTGCCAGGCCGAGCGGCTCGAAGGGGCAATACGTCAAGAGTGTCGTGCTTTGCTCCACCATGTCACCCAGCATCCGGCTCGATACGGCGTCGGCGTTGAGCCTCAAGACGGCCTAGCGGCTGGTAGTGAGGCCGGGGATCGGGCCAGGATCGGCCAGTGGGTGAACCCGCGCCTCTGGGCGCTGATCGCGCCGCAATGCCTGCCTGTGCGGGCTGGAGACGATCCGAATGGCCCATTTGGCTTGACAGTGGGCCATCACATCTGTTATACTCGTTCGGTATGTGGAACGCTGCATACGCGTTGCACACCAGACAGCACAACTGCATAGACACGCCAGAGACAGCGGGCGTTCCCGTAGGCGCACACGCGCACGAGAACCTAAGCGCAACAAGCCTGCCGAGGCGAAGCATCATATTTTGCGGATGTTGGCCGCGTTCACCCACCCTGTGGGCTGGAATGCGCTGACAATTCCCCACTGTGTGAGCCTTCGAGTCGGTGACTTGAAGGCTTTTTTGTCGCCCTTTTGTCCGCTGGCGTGGGGCCAGCAGTCCTTCACACCTGGAATCACACAGGAATGAAGCGCGTCGGCGGGGAACGCGCAGTGAAGGATGTCTATCGCCAGGTGGCCTCGCAGCCACCCGCAGGTCAGGTGGGGGCGCGCCTGATTTGCTGATTCCCCAACGCACGCTTTGGAAGGGAGACACACAATGCCAACACCAGCGAAGGCGCAGATCATCGAGGAGATGACCGACAAGCTGACACGCGCCCGCGCCGCCGTCTTTGTCAAGACGGAGGGGCTTACCGTCGCCGAGATGCAGGATTTGCGCCGCCGCCTGAACGCTAATGGCGTTGAGTTGCATGTGGTCAAGAACACACTGCTGCGCATCGCCTCGGAACGCGCTCAGTACAACGACATCTCTGCAATTCTCAATGGTCAGACGGCGATTGCGCTTGGCTTTGACGATGAGGTGACGCCCGCCAAGACGATCACCGACTATCTGCGCACCGCCAAGACCGGCAAGCCGATGACGGTGAAAGCGGGTCTGCTCGAAAAGTCCGCCATCAGCGCACAGCAGGTGGATGACCTGGCGAAAATCCCGCCACGCGCACAGTTGCGCGCACAGGTGGTCGGCACGATTCACGGGCCGATGAACCAGACCTACGGCGTACTCACAGCGCCACTGCGCGATCTGATCAACGTCCTCGAAGCGCGCATCCGCGAGCTTGGTGGCGCAGAAGCCGCCTAGCAAAATGGTCGGCGCCCGGCTATGAATAGCTGGGACGCGGACGACGGACGCGCTGCTCTCCCGGCCTTGAAAAGCCGAAGTACGGGGACGATGGGGACTAAAGTCCGCTCAATTCGCAACAGGTGATTGTTGCGACGATACACGAGCGATACACGAGCGATACACGATAGTACAAAACATGATAGCTACCGCGTCAGGCGGTACGGAGGTATACCAACATGGCAGTGAACGTTGACCAATTGATTGAGCAGCTTGGCTCGATGAGTGTGCTCGACCTTGTGAAGTTGAGCAAGGCCCTTCAGGACCAGTGGGGCGTGAGCGCCGCACCGGCGATGATGGCGATGCCTGCAGGTGTCGCGCCCACCACTGGTGGTGAGGCCGCCACGCCCGCCGCCGAGGAGCAGACCGAGTTCAACGTCGTCCTTCAGGAGATTGGCCCCAACAAGATCAACGTCATCAAGGCGGTGCGCGAGTTGACGAGCCTGGGCCTGAAAGAGGCGAAGGAACTGGTGGATTCGGCGCCCAAGGCGGTGCGCGAAGGTGTCACGAAGGATGAGGCCAACGCCGCGAAGGCCAAGCTCGAAGAGGCTGGCGCAAAAGCCGCCGTCCAATAGCTGTCGTCCTTTCGACTGCATGCCACACAGACTGGCTGTTTTGGCCCGGTGAGCTGCTGCTGATAGCGTTTCTGCGATGCAGCGCGGCGCTAACCGGGTCGCGCCAGGAGAAAGCGACAGGCACGAACATGGCAAGACATATGAAGGTTATCCTGCTCCACGAGGTGGCGGGGCTGGGGAGTCCGGGCGACGTGAAGGATGTGGCTCCGGGCTATGCGCGCAACTATCTGTTGCCGCGTCAGCTTGTCACTCTGGCTAGCGCGTCGGAGATGGCGAATCTGCGTGACCGTATTGCCGCCGCGCGCCGTCGGGTGGAGAAACAGGCTGCAGAGCATGCGTCGCTGTCCCAGCGGCTTGCCGCCGTCACGCTCACCTTTGCGGTGCGTGTGGGTCAGGGTGGCCGCCTCTATGGCTCCGTCACCAACCAGGACATCGCCAATGCGCTGCAAGAGCAGGAGCATCTGACGGTTGACCGGCGCATCATCCAACTGCGTGAACCGTTGCGCCAGCTTGGCTCCTTCGAGGTGCCGCTACGGGTTGCGCCGAAGGTTGAGCCGAAGGTCAAGGTCAACATCATCTCCAATGAAGAGGCTGCTCAGGCCGCCGCCGCTGGCGCAACACCAGCGACCGAGGCGTCTGGGGCGCCCGCAACACCCGATGCTACTGGGACTGAGGCGTAACACCTCGACAACCAGATAATCAGATAACCAAATACTGTGCATGCAAGGTCTCTCAGGGCGTAGCCTCGAGGGGCCTTGTCGCGTTTCTGTGATGTGTGCGGTACACTGCTCTTGCGGGTCTGGCAGCCTGAAAGGCCAGAGTACCCATGGGGAATGGCGGACGAAACTCCGCTGAAACTATCGCCGCGCCAATGGTATCTGGATGGTGACGGCAGAGCAGGTGATACGAGGGAAAGGGACGCAGTGATGGCGGAACAGCAAGGGCAGGCGGCAAAGCTGTGTGTGATCGGTGTTGATGTTGGCACCACCTCGATCAAGACGCTGGCTTTCGATGGACAGGGACGCGAACTGGCTCGCAACGGCGCACAGCAGCAACTGATCCGCAATGCGCCGGGCGCTGCGGAGCAAGACCCGCGCGCCGTCTACGACGCTGTGACCGATGCGCTGGCCGCCACCGTGCGTCAGGTGATCGCCCAGGGCTATCGCGTGGCGCGGCTGGGCATCAGCGCCGCCATGCACAGCCTGCTGCCGGTCGGGGCTGACGATCAGCCGCTTGGTCCCGCGCTCACCTGGATGGATACGCGCCCCGCTGCCGCCGCACAGGCATTGTGGGCCAGTCCACAGGGGCAGGCGCTCTATCAGCGCACGGGAACACCGATCCATGCGATGTCGCCGCTGGCAAAACTGATCTGGGCGCGCACGGCGCAACCCGAACTCTTCCAGCGTGCGGCGCGGTGGGTCTCGCTCAAGGAATGGCTCTGGCATGGCTGGCTGGGCGCATGGCAAGTGGACGCTTCGATTGCCAGCGCGACTGGTCTTTACAACTTGCGCGCGGGAACCTGGGACGGCGAGGCGCTGGCGTTGGCAGGCATAGATGCTGCTCGGCTCTCGTCGCTGGCGCCCACCACCTTCGTCGGCGTTGGCCTGCGTGAGCCACGCCTGCTCGCCGCCGGACTGATGCCCCAGACGCCCTTCGTCATCGGCGCCTCGGATGGCGTGCTGGCGAATCTTGGGGCAGGCGCGATCCAGCGTGACGTGATGGCGCTGACGCTAGGGACAAGCTGTGCCGTGCGGGTTGGCGGCGACCAACCGCTCACCGATCCGCGCATGCGTTCCTTCTGCTATGTACTGGATAGCGGACGCTTCATTTTGGGCGGACCGAGCAACAGCGGCGGCGACGTGCTCGATTGGCTCTATCATCAGGTGCTACATAGACGCCCCAGCCAGCCAGCGATCCCGCCGCGCCAGACGCCCGCGCAGGGGTGGGATGACGCCAACGATGGCTTTGGCGCTATGCTGACGGCGGCAGGCCAGATAGAGTGCGGCGAACTGCTCTGCCTGCCCTATATTGCCGGTGAGCGCGCCCCGCTGTGGGACGCTGACGCGCGCGGCGTCTTCTTCGGCCTCTCGAGCGCCACACAGGCGGAACACCTGATGCGCGCCGCCATCGAGGGAGTGATCCTGAACGCCTACTGGATCGCGACTGGCCTCTTCGAGACACTGGGCAAGCCACGGCAGATCAGCGCCAGCGGCAAGCTGCTGGAGACGGAGTGGATTCGCCAACTGACGGCTGATGTGTTTGGTCTGCCGGTCGGCTACCTCGGCGCGGTGGACGCCTCGACGCTTGGCGCGGTGGCGCTGGCCGACATCGCCTGTGGCGCCCGCACATGGGACGACATCACCCAACATCCGCCCCAGCCGGTCTCCGTCGCCCAGCCGCACGCTGCGGCGCACGCCATCTACCAGCGAAAGTACGCCAGCTATCGGCGCTTGTGCGATACGCTGCTCGGCGCATTTGGCTCAGTCGGCCAGATGACCACACATGGGAGCGTGTGACGCGCCATGCTGATCTGCCCGATCTGTGGCGAACCGCTCACCCGCGAGACGCCGCCCGCCGCCAGCGCCTGCTATCGCTGCCCCAATCGGCATAGCTTCGATGTTGCGCGCCAGGGATATGTCAATCTGCTGGCGCGACCCACCCGCCTGCTGGCCGACACCCTGGCGATGCTGCGCGCCCGTCGCGCCTTCCTCGCGCGCGGCCACTATGCGCCACTCGCCGCCGCGGTGAACGACCTGGTATGGGCAGGCGTCTCCTCCGCATCCCAGACCGATCCCGCCGTGCCACCTGCTGTGCTGGATGTCGGCTGCGGCGAGGGCTACTACATCGGGCGACTGGCGGATGCGCTGGCGCATTCAGGCGATTGGCGCTGCTTCGGGCTTGATCTCGCACGCGACGCCGCGCGGCTGGCGGCGACCGCCTCTCCGCAGGTAACACTGTTT
>JBDTAI010000325.1:0-4763 GCA_039924685.1 Ktedonobacterales bacterium | reverse complement strand
GCCGTAACTGCCGCCGCGCCCGTCTCCCTCAGTGTCGCAGTCAATGCGGCCACATCCAGTGGATCAGTATCTCAGTATACACCTTTACCAGACGCATGCGTGATCTGTAGGCATTACACGTAGGTTGACGCCATCCAGGATAGCCCATATATCTCATTGCAGTGGAGACATAGCGCCGGTTCCAGGCGCTGGCTCCTCACTGTCTACAACGAGCGAGCCGGAATTGGTCACACGTCAGCGCCTGAGCCATCCACCATTTTGCGTAATGGTGCGCCAGCGTTGCGTTTCCCCTTGACAGATGTTGTCCGCTCAGGTACACTTGGTTACATCACTGAATGAGCGTTCAATCAGTCGGTCCAAGCAGCTATGACGGGAACAGAACACACGGAACAAACAGAACAGCCGGAACGTCCGACGCGACGCGAACAACAGGCGGAGCAGCGCCGCGCGCAACTGATTGATACGGCGCTCGATCTCTTTGCCGAGAAGGGGGTGGAGAGTACCACCATCAAAGACATCGCCACGCACGCCGACGTGGCGCAGGGTCTCGTCTATCACTACTTCGACAGTAAAGACGCGCTTTTCATGGCGGTGATCGAGCGACACGGCCCAATCAAGCCCGCGCGTGAGTTGATGACGCAGGTATATGGACATCCGGCGAGCGAGAAACTGCCGGAGATCGCCCATGCCATGTATCGGCTGGCCAGCGAGCGTGAAAAGCTGTTGCGGATCGTGCTGCGTGAGGCGCTGACCCGCCCGGAGATGCGTCAGGTGTTGTTGCTGGTGCGGGGGCAGATGCTGGCGATAGTCGGTGGCTACCTGCAATCGCGCATCGCGGCGGGCGAACTGCGCCCACATGCTACCGATGTGACACTCCAGACGATGGCGCTCTCGATCCTGTCGCTGGTCCTGCTGGGCCTGCCACCCGACCCCTACATTGATGACCTGGTGGAGACGGTGTTGCATGGCATCAGCGCCGAGCCAGCGCATCAGGAGTAAACAAGGCGAGCATACTTTTTATCGCATTCATTGACTGAGTATTCAACTGACGGATGCAGTGCGGGTGTGATGATGTGATCCCCTCGAAAGGAGGGCATTGAACATGGCGGAACACGTACTGGCAGGCGCAACCGCCGATGCCGGTAGTCAGGCTGGCGAGCAGACGCCACCAATTGTCCTCGCTGGGCTGGTGAAGACATATGATAAGGTGCGCGCGCTGGGCGGCGTGACGTTCAGCGTGAGGACGGGCGAGACCTTCGGCTTGATCGGGCCCAATGGCTCAGGCAAAACAACGCTGCTACGCATCCTGCTAGGGTTGGCGCGTCCGACCAGTGGCGAGGCGCGGGTGTTGGGACGCACGATGCCCGACCGGCGTGTGGCCCGGCAGGTGGGCTATATGACGCAGGCCAGCGCGCTCTATGGCGAGATGAGTGTGTGCGAGAATCTGGCCTTCTTCGGCAGGCTCTATGGACTTGGCGGCAAGCGACTCACCACGCGTATCACCGAAACGCTGGACCTGGTGGACCTGACCGCGCGCGCAAACACAGCAGTGCAGAACCTGAGCGGCGGTATGCGCCAGCGTGTCTCGCTCGGCTGCGCGCTGATCCATCAGCCACAACTGCTCTTCCTCGACGAGCCGACGGTGGGCATTGATCCTGAACTGCGCCTGTTCTTCTGGGATTACTTCACGCAGTTGAACGCAAAGGGTGTCACCATCATCGTCTCGACGCACCATCTCGATGAGGCGAAGCGTTGCCACCGGCTGGCGCTGCTGCGCTTTGGCAAGCTGCTGGCGGTGGATACTCCCGATGATTTGCTGCGCCGCTCTGGCGAGGACGATTTCGACCGCGCCTTCCTCTACTTCGCCAGCAGCAATGGAGGTGAATTGAACGCGCCAGTCAGCACAGCCACGACTACCACGACAACCACTGCACAGGCGACAGGCAATGCGGCGCCTACAACGATGGAGGGTTGATGCAATGGTGATCTTTGCTCCACTGCGGCGCACACTGGCGCTGGCGTTGCGCATCATCGAGCAGTTCCGGCGCGACCGGCGTTCGCTGGCGCTGCTCTTTCTGGCGCCGCTGCTCGTCATGACCATATTGAACTTCGTACTGAACAGTAGCTCGAATACACTCACGCTCGCCATTGTCGCGCCGGATGGTCCGGCGGGGACGGCGCTGGTCAATCAGATACAAACGCAGATGCGCTCGCAGTCCAGCCTTGCCGTCACCACCATCGGGCGCAACGACGTGGATGCGACGCTCAAGGCGGGCGACGCCGATGGCGCACTGATCTTCCCTGCCGACTTCGCGCAGCAACGGCTGACAGGTCAACCCAGCCAGGTCAAGTTGCGACTGGAAGGATCGAATCCGACGACGGCCAAACAACTGAAGCAGGTGGTCTCGCTGCTGATCGCCTCACTGCTGAACGCTCCGGGGCAGAACGTCACGATTGCCTCTACGAATGCCATCGCGCTTCAGAGCGGTGGCGCACAAACGACGACACAGGGCGGGGCCAGTGCCACAGCGGCGCAACTCACGCTGACGACAACCTACCTCTACGGTGGCCCGCAGTATACCCAGAACGACGCGCTGGCGCCGCTGTTCATTGGCCTGTTCTCGTTCTTCTTCGTCTTCTTGCTGGCCTCGGTCGCCTTTCTGCGTGAGCGGTCGCAGGGAACACTTGAGCGGCTGATGGTCTCGCCCTTGAGCCGGTCTGAACTGACGCTGGGCTATGTGCTGGGTTTCACGCTCTTCGCCTTGCTGCAATCGCTGGTGATCCTCTTCTTTGTGGTAGGGGTGCTGCGCGTCCACTTCGCAGGGAACCTATGGCTGATCTTCCTGGTGACGCTGACTCTGACCATCGGCGGCGTGAATATGGGCATCTTCGCCTCGGCGTTCGCGCGCAACGAGCTACAGGTGATCCAGTTCATCCCGCTGCTGCTGGTGCCGCAGGTATTGCTGGGCGGCCTGTTCTTTCCGGTGAAGACGCTGCCGATTGTGCTGAAGCAGTTGGCGTATGTGATGCCGCTGACCTACGCCAACTTTGCGCTTCAGGATGTGATGCTCAAGGGGCTGGGGCTTGCCGACATCTGGCCGTCGCTGCTGTTTCTTGTCGGCTTTGCGGCGTTGATGGTGGCAGGCGCCGCGTTCTCGCTGCGCCAGGAACGCGGCTAAGCTTGACTGCACGCAAGGACACGAAATGTGGTATACTGTTTGAGCGCCTGATGTGTGGAGGATTGTTCCCCAGCCTGTTTGGCGCAACGAGTAGACCTCTTTTCGGGGATGTCGGGTTTCGACGGGCAAGAGAAGGGGACGTTTGCAGGCCGAGGCGCCAGAAGCACCCTCGTAAAAACTGGCAAAAATTATAGCTGCCAACACACGGCCAGCTCTCGCTCTCGCCGCTTAAAAACCGGCTGAAGCGCATCCGTCCGACCTCCGCCTGATGGGCCGGGTACGGGTGTCAAACAATCAGGCTGGATAGCGCGGACCACCTGCTAGTCGCTATCGAGAAACAGCGGGCACGGCTCCGACGAACCTTGTTGGCGAGGGTCGTTGGCGCGTCACCAAAACGCCGACTAAGCCTGTAGCATAGCATCTCAGTCGCTTGTTTGGACGGGGAGTTCGACTCTCCCCCATCTCCACCAAAAACGTCGGTCAGTCACAGCGCGGGAGTCCTGGAAATCAGGACTCCCGCGCTTTTTGGTGTCCGCCCTCGTACGCCATAATTCGGAGTAATTCGTCGGCGTAGGGGTATGGGTTGGGGTAGAAGTGAGGTACGTACTTTCACTCGTCGCGTAGTTCCAAGTACCTTCGTTTTTTGCCCTCCTCGTCGAGGTTCGCGAGGATACGGTGTTCGTCGAGCCGCGCTTGGCGGCTGGCTTCGGCGATCTGCTCCTCGATCCGGGCGCGCAGGCGCGGCGCAAACCAGTCGAGAGTAGACTCCTGCCAGCGTCGCCGGGCGTCGCCAGTCATCGGCCCCTTCATCAGCCGGTAGCGGAACCCCCACAACTGATCCCATACCCAATCGTGTTCTGTCTCCATCGTCGTGCCCTCCACAAATGATCTGACACATCGCGAGCCAGTGGGGTACCACAAACCATTCCGGTGAACGGAGTTGGCACCGTGACAAGAGTTACTCGGCCCTGTCCCTCCCGGCTCGGAGTAGCTGATCGGCGACGGCAAACACGCGCCGAATTTCCCGGTCGGTCGGCTGTTCGTCCTTGAGCCAGCGCCGAATGCAGCCCCGGCTGTGGCTGGCCGTCTCCTCGTCGATCGATTCAAGTTCGTGCATTGTCAGGTACGCCGCAGCTTCCGCCTGGAACTCCATGATACCTCGGTGCGTGGCATACTCGCCGAGGCTGGAAGCAACGGTATGGCCGAGGACGACATGACCGAGCTCGTGAAAAAGCGTCTTGGTCGCGTTAACGGCCATGGGGTTGATGGCGATTTCGCGCCCGACTGAGTACCCTTGCACGTTGCCGTTCAGGTGCTCAAACGGGATACATTTGATATGCAGCTTGTCCAAGGCAGTATCAAGATCCCAGCGCGGTACCTGGATTTCCGGCGGCTCGGGCCCGTCGGTGTCCGAGTAGCTGAATACGCCGCGTACGACCTTGGACCCTGGACCCTGACCTCATTGACAGGCTGAAGATGATCATCTACCATACAAGGGTTGTTCCCTTGACAACGCCGTACCTTCTCTCCTTGTCGTGGCCCCTGGCGTCTCCATGCGGCGCCGTTGTGAAAGGCCGTACCATG
>JBDTAI010000324.1:0-9754 GCA_039924685.1 Ktedonobacterales bacterium | reverse complement strand
CGGGTCTAGCTCAATCGTCACTGATACGCTACACTGCATCTTAAGCCCCCTCTGGTGAAGTACACATACCCTCACCACAGTACGGGCCTTTCTCTTTGCTTGCAACCCCCAGTTTTTGATGGAACCGGCGCAAGCAGCGCAGGATGTCATGCCCGCTTGACAAGACGATTGAATGCAGTACACTACGGTCGAGTTGGGCGAACATCGCATGCAACGAACATCCATCATCCACCCACAAAGACGACGAGGAACACCGCATGAATGACTATCCACAGGCGAACTATCCACCAACGAGTGATGTGCAGGTCGATGAACACCAGCGCCGCCGTATGAGCCTGCCCGCTGGCGCAGACCCGCGCCGGATGATGGACTCAGCAGCGGTTGAGAAGATGCTGCACGCGCAGGCCGTGGCGCGGGCCGAGGCGCAAGCCGCCTCAACCGTGGTGATCGCCACCATTGTCAGCCTTGTCACCTCGGCATTCAGCTTCGTCGCGGCGCTCGCCTGGAACACCGCGATCCAGCAAATCCTTCAAGACAACGTCAATGGGCCATTCAAAAGTTATCACCTACCACAAGGGACGATAGATCTCATCTATGCCGTGATTGTTACTGTGATTGCTGTGGCTGCCGTGGTCATCATCAATCGCTTTGCTCGTGATATAGCGAAGAAGTCGGCCATCGGGGCGGCGAGTAAGTAGCAGGATTCTCGCACGCATGCGGCGACGCGACAGGACCATGCAGTCTCTCTACAGGGCGTATCCTTAGACGGATGAGGAGCGCCCTCTCGGCATTGCGCATGGGTAAATGGTCACGAAATCAGCCACACGCCGCCAGCGCATGATACCCTTGCTATAAGCGTTGTTCATGAAGAGTGAACGATGGGGAGTCGGTTGCAGGCGAGGAGGGTGAGCGCATGGCGTGGCGTCCAGAACACGATGACACAGTTCCGGCAAACACCATCGGCAGCGTCCATCGTGACGCAGGTTGGGATAGCGGCTGGGGCAGTGAGAGGGATGATACACCGCCGCGCGCCGCCAACTCCCGCCATGCGCGCTCCTCGCGCACGCTGGCGGATATGCCTACCGTGCAGACACCGCATGCGCCGCGCCCCACCGCACCCAACAGTTATCCCAATCCACAGCAATCTGATACCCGCTGGGATGAGCAGTATGAGCCGCAGTATCCGCCAGCCGATGCGCCGACCCGACCGGGCACGCGCCCAGCGGCGTCTTCGCGCACACACGCGGGAATGGCTGGCCGTTCGGGCGCCTCATTGCCCATGCCCATGCCCATGCCCATGCCCATGTCGATGTCCACATCACGGGCGCTAGTCCAACGCGAAGCGCAACGGCAGGGCGAAGATCGCTCGGTGCTTGTGCCTGCCAGCGCGACACAGGGAACGGTGATGGCGCCCGCACTGATGCTGCCCAACAGCCGTAAACATACGGGCGGCTGGCGCTGGTCACGCCTCACCAGTTTTGCGGTGGTGGTGATCACGCTGGTGGTGGCCGTCGTGGTGGTGCTGGGGGTCGGCGCACATCTGGCGCCGCTTCAGGTCAGCCAGAATGTTCCCCAGCCAACGGGGCGCGGACCGTGGAGCGCGGCGGCAGGTAATATTGTTTACATTCCGCCGCCACCTAAGACGGCTCCCGGCGCAAAGGGCAGCAACAATTCAGCCCCCACTGGGCCTGGCATGGCCAGCCCGCTTGAGCCGTGCAAAGACAGCTACAAGTTCGTCCCCAACATCTCACAGTGGACCGTGCCGCCGGGCTGCTATGCGAACATCTATGTCCCCAATCCAGCAAACTATGTCTCGCGTCCAGGGTTTGGCTGGTGCAACTGGTGGGTGCGCGTCACGCATCCCAATCACCCCGACATCACCGAGAACACCTCGTATCCACGTGGCTCCATACCGGTTCCGGGCGCCGCTATTTTCTTTGACGGCTATGAGCAGGGCGCGCTGAGTGAGGGCCACTGGGCGCAGGTGGTGGCCGTCTCGTCCGATCACTACTGGGTGCTGATCAGCGAGATGAACTTTGCCTGGCGCGGCGGCGGCTTCGGCAAGATTGACTACCGCTACATCCATGTGTCGCCGCACGTTCACTTTGTCTATGTCTACTCTTGAGCCACGTAGCCATACCAACCATACCAACGGTAGCACTCACGACATCCACCGTATCGGCGTGATCGCCGATACGCATATCTCCCACGCCGCGAAACGCATCCCCGACGCGGCGCTGCGCCACTTCGAGGATGTCGAACTGATCCTGCACGCAGGCGACCTCTCGACGCTGGCGGCGCTCGACCAACTTGCGGCCTACGCGCCCGTTGCGGCGGTGCAGGGCAATATCGAGGAGCCGGAGGTCGTGGCGGCGCTTCCCATCAAGCGTGAGATCGTCATCGGCGGCTGTAGCATCGGACTGGTTCACATTCTGGGCGACCGCAAGCACTATGCGCGCACGGCGCGCCAGGAGTTCCCCACTGCGCGTGTGGTTGTCTTCGGCCACAGCCACATCCCCCACAATGAAGAAATCGGCGGATTGCTGTTGCTCAATCCCGGCAGCGCCACTCAGCGTCGCCAGCAGACCACCTGCACGATTGCGCTGCTTACCGTCGAAGTCGGCCAGCCCCGCGCCGAGATTATCGCGCTGGCGTAACAGCATCTCTCTCCCAACCTCTCCCATGCGCGGGGAGAGGCGCCAGAAGCAGACGCGCTACCCTCTGTCTCGCTCACCTCGTCGGAGAGGGTCGGGATAAGGTCCGTCTCCTTATAGCGTCGAGATGCGCTCGATGACGGGCAGCAGCAGGTCTTCGGCAAGCGGGCGGGCGGCGTCGCGCACGTGCGCGCTGGCGACAATGCGAATGCGGCGCTGGCGTCGCTCATAGACACCGAGATCGTCTGATCGTTGGCCGGTCGCCTCCGTCCAGGTCATCAGCGGCTGCATGCCGAGCGGCGGATGGGCGAACGAGACGAGCGTATCCATCTCCCACTTCTCCGGCTTGGGAATGTCCACCAGCACATCATAGGGCGCGACGGCATCGGGCAGGGCGGCGTCGAGCGCATCGGCCAGCGCAAGTTCCACGCGCCGCCGCTTCGTCTGGTCCCAGAACAGTGTATCGAGCAGGTGATAGATGCGGCCCGCCGGGGCGCTGACTTCCAGCAGCGTTTTGTAGGGACGGCGCAGGCGTAGCGCCTCCACCAGTGCGCGTGTCGCCGCTGGCATACGTTCGGTGGAGAGCAGCGCGAGCAGTGATGCGTCGTCGTGGCCTGGCAATTCATCGGGCGTGAGTTGGCCGCCAAGCAGCGCCTCCTGCACCGCGCGTAGCAGCATCGCCATCATGGCGCGGTTGGTATGATGCCAGTAGACGTTATCGAACATCTCCTGACGGGCGTGCAACAGTGAGTTGAGCGGACTGATACCCTTGTCGCTCACGCCCAGCCGCGCGCCAGAGCCATCCCGCTTGCCCGTTGCGCCTGGCAGGATGCGCAGCGCCCCCAGCAGTCGTGTCACATCTACGCCGCCATAGGGAACGTTGCAGGCGCGGGCGTCACGTGGCAAATAGTCGAGCTTGTCCACATCCAGTGGACCACTGAGCAGCCGCATCAGCAGCGCATCGGCGGGTGGCAAGGCGCGGTCGCGTGGAGGGTCCACCAGATCGGCCACCCGCGCCGGTGAGACACTATGCGTTTCGAGCGCCGCTGCTACCTCACCTGACTCGATCAGTCGCCGCCCCACGCGCTCATGTGGGATGATTGGGTCGCCTAGCTCCTCGATGGCGTGCGAGAAGGGATAGTGGCCGCAGTCATGCAGCAGCGCCGCCGCCAGCGCCACCCGCACGCTCTCGGTATCGGCCAGCAATGTCGCGCCCACGTTCGCCGCTCCGGATGTGGCCTGCTCATGCGTCGTCGTGGCAATCAGCGAGCGGATAGCGCGCAGCATCAGATAATACACACCCAGGCTATGCTCGAAGCGCGTATGGGTCGCCCCCGGCCAGACACGATAGACGAAGCCCAACTGTTTGACGCCCTGCAAACGCACAAAAGCTGGCGTCTCGATCAGCGCAAGTTCCAGCGCGCCCAGCGGGATCACATCATAAAGGCTGTCGCGTATGACGCTTTGTGGGGCGCCATCGGGCAGTTCGTCCAACGCATCAGCGGGCGTGGTGAATGGTGTGTCTGGCATATTGGCTCACTTCATCAATACTGTGGTTATCGCAACAGGTGCGTAGGCGTCCGATGGACGCCCCTACAACCCATTTAGGCCTGGATTCGTCCTGCCGCTGGCATTGTACCGCTTGAATGGGCGCAACGCCAGAATGCCTGCGAAGGCGTCGTTTGTGCAGATTGCACAGATCACACAGAGGTGGAGCAGCAGACTTGCGCAGCCTGCCCAAAGACAACCCGCCTGCCGATGGATGATACGCTCTCGTGATCCTCTATCTCGTGATACTCTATACAGTACAGAACCGATGAAACCGATGTGTGGAATGATCTGCTATCGCCCCTTGCGACGGATCATCACCGCCGGAAGTTCAGCAGCAGTTTAGGAGCGCACGGGTGAGCAAACCAGCCAGCAATCTTGACATTGACAACCGCCAGCAAGCCAATCAGCGTGAGCAGGAAGGTCGCCCGCCAGTTCTGCGCGAACGGCCACGAGAGGCCAGCCATAGCGCCGCGCATATGCCGACAGCCAAGACTGTGGCGGAGTCGCAGGTGGTGATGGCGGCGATGATGCAGCCACCCGATGCCAATACCTGGGGCAATGTGCATGGCGGCGCGATTCTGCGCATGGTGGATGAGGCGGGCGGCGCTGTCGCCATTCGTCACTCACGCTGCCCTAGCGTCACCGTGGCAATGGACTCGATGACCTTCAAGGAGCCGGTTTACGTCGGCGATCTGCTCACCGTGCGCGCCTGCCTCACCTATGTTGGGCGCACCTCGATGGAGGTGGAGGCGCAGATCGAGGCGGAGGATATGCGCACGGGCGAGATACGCCACGCCGGAACCTGCTATCTGGTCTATGTCGCCATAGATGATCTGGGCCACCCCACCCCTGTGCCAGCCCTCACCATCGCAACCGACGAGGAGCGCGCCCGCTGGCAGGCCGCCGAACGCCGCCGCGCCTACCGATCCGGTCAGGCATAATATAGCCCATTACAGCTCGCTTCAGCTATGACGCGACAGAGAGGTGAACGATGAGCCAGCGATCTGGCGGCCAGGGCGATATATCTGGCGAGAGGTCCGAGGCGCCATCAGGCTTTGGCTTGGCGCCACAGGTGGCGGCGGACCTACTGCAACGCGCACAAACCCGTGACGTGCGTTTCATCAACCTGGAGTTCACCGACGCTGTAGGGCTGGCGAAGTGCGTCACGATCCCTGCCGACCAGCTGGAAGCGACGCTGGCGCATGGACGCTGGTTCGATGGCTCATCCATCGAGGGACTGACGCGGGTTGCGGAGACGGATATGTATCTGCGCCCCGATCCCACCACCTATGCCGAGGTTCCCTGGCGTACCACGTTGCGGGCGGATGAGGCGGCCAGCCAGGGACGTGTGGCGCGGCTGATCTGTGATGTGCTGGCTCCGAATGGCGAACGCTTCGGCGGTGAGCCACGCGCCGTGCTCGGCGCTGCGCTGGCGGAGGCCGAGGCGCTGGGCTATCGCTATGAGGTCTCGCCGGAGCTTGAGTTTTTCCTGCTGCGCGAGACCGAAAGCGGCGTCCGTGAGCCGCTGCCCAACGACTGTGGCGGCTACTTCGACCTCTCGACTGACCTGGCCGCCGATGTGCGCCGCGAAGTGGTGGCTGAGCTACAGCGGATGGGTATCGGTGTGGAAAGCAGCCATCATGAGGTTGCGGCGGGCCAGCACGAGATTGACTTCACCCCCGCCGATGCCTTGCGGGCGGCGGATAACGTGGTGACTGCGCGTTACGCCATCAAGGCCATCGCGCAGCGCCACGGCCTGAGCGCCACCTTCATGCCCAAGCCGTTCTACGGCGTCAGCGGTTCGGGAATGCACACGCACCAGCGGCTCACCCGCCTGCGCGATGGCGCCAATGCCTTCGCCAACGCCTTCGCCGATCCTGCGGATGCGCAGTATGGCCTCTCTGCTGAGGGGCGGCACTTCATCGCAGGCCAGCTTGACCATGCGCCCGCGCTCTGTGCCATCATCGCGCCGCTAGTCAACTCTTACAAGCGCCTGACGCCAGGTTTCGAGGCGCCGGTGATGATCAGTTGGGGGCGCGTCAATCGCGAGGCGCTGATCCGTGCGCCACGTGTCGAACCCAACGCCACTGATGAGATACGTATCGAGCTACGGGCGCCCGACCCAAGCTGCAATCCGTATCTGGCCTTCGCCGCCATGCTGCGCGCCGGACTCGATGGCATGACTCACCAGCTGCCGTTGCCCGCGCCTGTCGAGGAGGGTCTGCGCACGCTGGATGAGGCGGCGCGTTTACGCTGGGGGATCGGCCTGCTGCCCGCGACACTGGGCGAGGCGCTGGCGGCGCTGCAAGCCGATGCGACCATGCTCGATGCACTGGGCGAGCAGATCGCCGCCTGGTTCATGGAGGCCAAGACGCTGGAATGGGCGGAGTATCGCCGTCAGGTTCACCAGTGGGAACTCGACCGCTACCTGCCGAGCTTCTAGCCCTCGGTTTGTAATGCCTGCCAGACGAGGCGGTGGATCACTGCGCGATAGTGGCCCCAATCGCCGATGCTGGCATCCAGTTCGTCGTTGTAATCGTTGCCCAGCGTGTCGAGTTGCATCACAATGGCAGCCAGATCGTCGGGCGTAATCTCGCGGTAGTCGGCGATCTGCTCGTGTTCATCCTGCACATGCAGCGTGCCGCCCACCTCATCCAACAGGAAGGCATAGGTGGCGTACTCGCGCCACTCCAGCGGAATATCCGTATCGCTGCGCGTATAGACCGCCAGCGCCAGGAAGCGCCGAACCTCAACTGTCAGGCTGGTCTCCTCCTCAGTCTCGCGCAGCAGCCCATGCAAAATCGCCTCGCCACGCTCGATGCCGCCCGTTGGCAGCCGGTAGACACCCGCTGGATAGAACGGCTTGGTCATCGTCAGCAGGCGCCCGTTGGGACGGCGGATCACCATACAGGCCTCGCCCACGCGCTTGTTCATTCTGAACGAACGCAGATAGCCTTCATAGGCGCTGGCGTCGGCGATCTCGATCAGCGGCTGCCCGTAGCTTTGCGCCAGGTCCGCCAGTTCGTGCTGCCGCTCAGGCAAAAAGACCGCTGGAAAGGGAGAAGACATGCAGCGTGTCCTTTGCGAATAGAGGGTTGAGCAGGCAAAAGCGGGTGTCGTCCAGGCGCCCCTACAGTCAGCACAACATCGAGCATCAGCAAAGACGAGTCGCATGAGACTAAAGTCCCCATTGCCGTCCGTGCTCCGGCCTTTCAAGGCCGAGCGCGGGCCACTACCACCGCAAGGCCGAGCGCGGCGCCCTTTACGCCTGCGATTTCTGCTCCTGGCGTTCGGCATAGGCGCGGGCGAAGGCGAGACGTTTGCCGATGGATGGATGGTTGTACAGCAGGAACTCGACGATGGGTGAGGGTTGCAGTTCGCCGAGGTTCTGGTTGGCGAGTCGGGTCATCGCGCTGAGAAATGCCGCAATCTTGCCGGTGGACTCCAGCGCATAAACATCGGCCTGATGCTCCACATGGCGGCTATAGCCATTCACCAGCGGCAGCAACACCAGGCCAAAGACGCCAAGCGTGGCGACAATCAGCGGCAGTGTGGCGCTATCGGTGAGTCCGTGATACTGGTGGACGTTACTCACCACAGCATTCAGCACGAGGTTGACGATGAAAAGGCCCACTAACGTCGTCACCACCTGCACCAGCACTAGCTTGGGGATGTCGTTGTGAACCTGATGCCCCAACTCGTGCGCCACCACCACCTCAATCTCGTCCGGCGTGTAGCGGTCGAGCAGCGTATCACCGATCACGATGCGGCGTGTGCCGCCCAAACCTGCCACCATCGCATTTGCCGCTGTCGTCCGGGCGCTCATGTTCATCGAGTAGATGCCGCGCACGCGGGTGTGGGCGCGGTCGGCCAGCAGCAACGTGCGCTGGCGCACCTCGCCATCGGGCAGCGGCGTCAGCTTGAAGAAGAGCGGCAGCACCAGCACTGGGAGCAAGGTGGAGAGCAGCATAATGACGATCGCCATCGCCAGCCCGCCCCAGAGCCACCACGTCGTCGGCAGCGCAGCCAGCAGCAGATATAATCCCTCGATTGCCGCCAGCTCGAAGACCAGCGAGAGGATGAAGCCTTTCGCCTCGTCAATCAGCCAGCCGCGCAACGATTGCGTCGAGAGTCCGTAGCGGTGAGCGAGGATGAAGCCGCCATACCAGGAGAGCGGCAGCCCCAGCACAAATGCGGCGAGGAACAGCGCCAGGAAGAAAGCCCCCACCCGCGCAGGTTGCCAGCCGCCGAAGAGTGTCCAGTTGGGAGTGAAGGCGACGGCGTCGCGCAGCCAGAAACTCAGCCCGCTGAAGAGCAACAGCGCAATCAATACACCACTGGCGCCCAATCCAATCAGGCTGAGTGTCTGTTGCTGGCGCGCATAGTGGCGGGCGAGTTTCTGCCGCTCCTTGTCAATCTGCGCGGGCGCCGGTGTCTCCCCTACCGTAGTGGCAGGCGTCGCATCGGGCGCAGACGGCGTAGCCAACGCCGCCGCCTCGGCGCCTGGTGATAGTTCGGACATGGCAATACCTCCCGTGCGGGGTATACCCGCCATCTATCACATACGGCGATGCGCTGGCGAACACAATCGGGCGAAACACACTGACGGAGAATCATGGAGAAACACAGAACGGGCGTCCGGCGGACGCCCCTACAGCGATGCTCACCGAGCGGCTTTGATCGAGACTTTCGTCCCCGCCTCCGCCCGTGCTCCGGCCATTCAAGGCCGAGAGTGGCGAGTGCTACACGCCGACCGGTGCGCCACGTAGCATGGTTTCTGTGTTGGCGGCGCCCTCGGCGAAGCCGCAGAGCTGCGCCACCGTCATCGTGCGCAGACCACCCAGCTTGGGATGTGTCACTTCGTAGAGGCCAATGCGGTTCTCCACCTCGCGCACCTCGTAGCCAAACTGCTTGAGGGCGTTGAGCGCCTCACCCTCGCTATACACACGATCAAGACGCATAGCACACAACTCCTTCAGGCTCGCGCAGGCATATGGCAGACGTTAACGTTTCGGCTTGCAGGTGGTATAGACCTCGCAGTCATCCCATACCTGCACCTGGCATGCCAGTCGCGTCTGGGGATTGCGGTCTTTGGGCAGCGTACCCACCGTGTTCATCGCGTCTTCCAGCAGGTTGTGTTTGTTGATGGCGCTGGCGGGCGAGATGCGCACGCGGTCCGTCCAGCAGAGGCCATTGCCGTGGCAGTTGGCGAGCTTGGAGAGGCCAAACCACATGCAATAGAGGGGAACATCGTTTTCGAGCGCGACATAGCGCAGCGATGCGCCCGGCTCACACTCGA
Organism: Ktedonobacterales bacterium; assembly: GCA_039924685.1. GTDB lineage: Bacteria > Chloroflexota > Ktedonobacteria > Ktedonobacterales > JADMIN01 > JBDTAI01. Next base: position 250 of record JBDTAI010000324.1, on the reverse strand, counting down.
CGGTGCGATTCTCGTTGACGAATCTAACTTTCGGCATGGTCTTCTTCCTGTTGTGAAAAGCAAGACGTTCTCATTGAGTGTAGCATAGGCCCGCCGAATTGGTCAACGCATCTGTACCCATCTGTCAGGGTCTTTGCATGCTATACCACCCCGAGGAGTTTGAGCGCCTCGCGGGGGTACATGGCATGCCGACGTAAGGCCGCTGCCACATTCGTGACACCAGCTTGCCGGAGGAGGTTGAGGGCAGTGT
>JBDTAI010000323.1:0-4430 GCA_039924685.1 Ktedonobacterales bacterium | reverse complement strand
TAGCGAAAGGATCACGTGTCCAATGACCAATGCCCCTACATCTGACCCCGGCGCGACATCGAAGCCCAGTTGGAGCATCTTCGCCGACACGCTGGCAGACATCCTTGCCGATCCGAAGCATGGCCCCACACCGCTCCGTCGGCTCGACGACATCCGCGAACGCGAGGAGGACATCCTCTATCCCGACGAACTGGAGAGTCCGCGCGAACTGGTTCACGGCGAGAAACTGCGACGACTGAATGCCTCGCTCCGTGAGCCGGGCAGTTATGCTACCCTGGGTCGCGACGATATGACACGTATCCGCCGCTACTTCAAGCTGGACGCTGCGGAGTTGCTGCGGCTGGATGCGGCGCTGATCACTACCGCCATCGAGCGCACACTCAAGGAGCGGTTTGACGATGGCAGCGGGGTGGCGGGCAAGCGCGCCGCCGCCATGCGCGCCCATCCCATCGCCGAACACCTCTACCCACTGATCCTTGATGAACTGAAGGCTTTGCAAGCGAGTGGCGCAGAGAGTTTCGAGCACGTTCGCGGCATGCGAGGAGGAACTGATCCTATGGGCAATCTTCCCAATCTACAGGGCGAAGACGCGATCTATCGCGCGCTGGAGCCTGCGCTCGATGCGATTGACCGCGCCACGCTGGCGCTGACACTGAGCCACCAGATTGTTCCCCATGCCGAGCGGCTGGAACGCGCGCGGGCGGCGGCCCAAGCCTTCACCGACGCCCTGAGCGAACTCGACGAGATCGAGGAACACGCCATCCGCAGCAGCGAGCCGTGGCGCATCTGGCAATCCGAGGCGCGGCGCGGGCTGGCCGAGGCGCAGGAGCGGCTGCTCGACCTCGGCGGGTGAACCGGGGGGGTACGGCGCGGGCGGGTAAACCCGCGCCTGAAGGCTTCGCTGTAGGAGCTTGCCTACGCGGCCTGTGATATGACCAGTTATGGCGTTGAGCGAGCGGATAGGCTGTGGCGAAGCACGGGCGTCCACCGGACGCCCCTACAACACGATGCCCGCCTTCCGGGATTACCCGTGGCCTTCACAGGCCACGATCCCCACCCCTCCCACCATCGTGCCACCCACGCTCACCCATCACCCGACATCCACACACCAAAATCGCCTCGCAAGGATGGTATAATGCGAGGCGTGTCCCTTGCGACACAGCGCGGCTGCCATGTGCAGCAGGCAAGCAGTACCACAAGACGGGAAGTAGCAGGTTTGATGAGTGCGCCCTCCCCATCGTTTCTCCCGCATCCCACCAACGCCACATCGCAGGAGCCACCACAGACTGGCAGCGCGCTGACTCTACGCAGTCGCAGCGCGGACGAGACGCGACGGCTGGGCGACCTGTTGGGGCGTGTGCTGGCGGCAGGCGATGTCGTGCTGCTCTCCGGCGCGCTGGGCGCGGGCAAGACGGCCTTCACACAGGGGATCGCCGTCGGGTTGGGAGTGCGGGTCACCGTCAACAGCCCCACCTTCACGCTGCTCAAGGAGTATGCGGGGCGGCTGCCGCTCTACCACTTCGACCTCTACCGCATTGACAATGCCGACGAGGTGTTGTCGCTTGGCTTCGCGGAGTATTTCGAGGGCAATGGCGTCTCGGTAATCGAGTGGGCCGAACGCGCCGAGGTTGCTGGCGATAATGATGCAGGTTCACCCTGGCCGGAAAGCTGGTTGCGGATCAACCTACGCGCCACAGGTCGCCAGAGCCGCGAATTGACCATCACGGCGCATGGCGCGCGCGGCGCCGAGCTAGTGGCGGCGTTTGCGCAGGCCACCGCCCGGCGGAATGCGCCGCGAGACGCAACATCCGGCGCGGATGCACGGAACGCCAATGGAAGCGCCAGTGGAGAGGATACGCCGCCATGCTGATCGCGCTCGACACCTCCACAACCGTCGCCAGCATTGCGCTCGCCACGGAGGATACGCTGCTGGCCGAACTCACCTGGTCGGTGGGGCAACGCCACGGCTCCGAACTGACGCAGCGGCTCGACTGGCTGCTGACGGCGCATGGGCTGACGATGGCGCAGGCGACGGGGATCGCGGTGGCTACTGGCCCCGGCTCCTTCAACGGCGCGCGCGTGGCGGTGGCGACGGCGAAGACGCTGGCCTTTGCGCTCGGCGTCCCGCTCTATGCGCATGCCACGCTCGATGTAATCGCCTGGGGCGCGCGGCTGGCGCCTGACCCCATCTGGGCGCTGCTGGATGCGGGACGGGGCGAGGTCTACGCAGCATGTTACAATACCCGTTACAATAAGAGTGAGTACAGCAGCGAGTACGAACCTGCGGCGGCGCACTGGGCGCCGATTGGCGGTGTGGCGGATGGCTACCTGATGCTGCCGCCTGCCGAACTGGTCGAGCGCGTGCGGGCAGCGAGCGCACCTGGTCGTGAGCGCGTGGTATTTTGTGGCGAGTGGCGGGAGGAGACCCAGGTAACGTTGACGGCTGCGCTGGGCGAACAGGCGCGCTTCACGTCGCCGCTGACAACACGGCGGGCGGGATCGCTGGCGGAACTGGCGTTTGCGCGGGCAGCCAGTAGCGCACCAGATGATCCCGCTGCCGTCGAGCCGCTCTACCTGCGCCGACCATCCATCACTACCAGCACGCAGCGCCGTGGCATGCAGCCGCCAGTGCTGGCGCCAGCGACACAACTTGAGCAGTCCGAGCGCGTAGACCTGTCTGAGCATGCCAAACAATCCCAACACTTACATCAACCATCCGGACAAGCCGATGAACAGTCAACGCAATCCAGCCAGGCCAGCCATGACGGCCAGCGGCAAGATACCGCCAGACGAGGGAAACAGGCTCCCGGTGGAGAGGGGACAGCGCGTGCGCTACGTGGTTGACCGGATGACGTTGGCCGATATTCCGCGTGTGGTGGAGATCGAGCGCCTGGCTTTCTCCACCCCCTGGCCGCCCAGCGCCTATCCGAAGGAACTGCAAGAGAACCGCATGGCGCACTATATCGTCGCGCGCGATACCCGCCTGCGTGTCGTGCCAGATACGCCGCCATCCGAACCGATTCGTCGCCCGTTCCCACTCTCGCTGCTGCCCGGTCGCTCGGCCCATCCGCTCTCGCCCGACGCCGCCTCGATCATCGGCTTTGCGGGCATCTGGCTGATGGTGGATGAGGCGCACGTGACTATCATCGCCAGCCACCCGGAGTATCGTGGGCGTGGCGCCGGCGAGCTGCTGCTCTCCTCGCTGATCGGCATCGGCTACAATATCCAGGCGCAGTTGATGACACTGGAGGTGCGCGTCTCCAACACCGTCGCCCAGAATCTCTACCGCAAGTATGGCTTCTATCAGACGGGCATCCGGCGGCGCTATTATAGCGACAACCAGGAAGACGCAATGATCATGTCTACCGAAAATATCCACACCCAGGCATATATCGAGCGATTCACGCGCCTGCGCGCCACCCTTGCCGAGCGCCTCGAACGCGACGACCAGCCCGCCATCGTCCGAGAAGACCCCAGCGCCGCCTCATGAGGATTGCGGGCGCTCACAGCCTTGACCGACCAGAGTACGATACGAAGGATAGTATGCGCGTATTAGCGATTGAAAGCTCGTGCGATGAGACGGGCGCCGCGATCATCGAGGATGGCCGCTTCATCCGCTCGAATGTGGTCGCCTCGCAGGCCAGCATCCACGAACGCTATGGCGGCGTGGTGCCGGAGGTGGCGTCGCGCCAGCAGGTGAGCGCGCTCATCCCTGTGCTGGAGTCGGCGCTGCGTGAGGCTGACATGGGCTGGCAGGAGATAGACGCTATCGCCGCGACGTATGGGCCGGGGCTGGCGGGATCGCTGCTGGTAGGGCTGGCAGCGGGCAAGGCGCTGGCGCTGGCGCGTGGGCTGCCCTTCCTCGGCGTCAACCACCTCGAAGCGCATATCTACGCCAATTGGCTGCGGACGGCGCCTGAGCAGGTGAATTGGCAAGTGGATGAGCGGCCAGCGGCTGAATCCGCGCCTCTGGGCTTGCAGCCACAAAGACCGCCTGCGCGGGCTGGGACGCTTGCTGAGTCCGCACCCAACTACCTGCCTGGCGATCCGGTGTTTCCGTTGCTGGCGCTGGTGATCTCCGGCGCGCATAGCGAGCTGGTCCATATTCCGCGGCATGGGCGCTATGAGTTGCTGGGCCAGACACGCGATGATGCAGCAGGTGAGGCATTCGACAAAGTGGCGCGGCTGCTGGGGCTGGGCTACCCTGGGGGACCCGCCATCGAGCGCGCCGCCCAACAGCGTGACGCCCAGACGAAGAATCCCTATCGCCTGCCGCGCGCCTGGATGCGTGGAACCTGGGACTTCAGCTTCAGCGGCCTCAAAACGGCGATGCAGGAGGTCGTCAGCGGCGCCGAGGAGCCTTCTGATTCCGCTGAGGCAAACAACAAGCCGCGCAAGGGGAGTCGCTATCGGCGCGCAGGTGTGGCCAC